>JASFGH010000032.1:0-15301 GCA_050123865.1 Desulfobacterales bacterium
TGACAAAAAAGAATCCAGGTGGGCGGCCACCTGCTGGTCTATCGAAAACGCGTAGGTGGGCGGAATAATCACCGGAACCGATTGGTGCCCTACTTCAAAGACCACTTGAACCTGGGGCTGCGGCACGCCAATGATAATCAGTGAGCGGACACCCGCCAGCCTTTGCTCACAGGCAAAATCAAAAGAGGATAGGTATTCGTCAAATAGAACTGGATCCAGAAGGCCCTTTTGGCAGCAGGCCCCAATTTCAGTTTCAAGGTCCTTGACGCGCGCAATCGATACGACCATAACCTGCCAGCCCTGCTTTTTGATATGTTCAACCAATTGCCCGTTGATCTCATTTGTTGTAAACATGTACGACCTCCGATATCAGGCTTTCAATTCAGCTTTTGGATTCACGCCAGCATAATTTCCTTGACAAACGTCTAACCATCTATTAAATTTCAGATGGTTAATTAAATAATCTATTTATTATAACCTGTCAAATTGTTTTTACTGGTTACTTAATTCGGGAGGGAATCAGTGAGCGCGAAAAGGGATGCAGGCACCATTAAGTTGATAGGAGGCCGCTTATGTCTTGACTTTGTCAATACGGTACATTGTTATGGCTGCAACGATATTGGAGAATATTTAAACAATTATCAGGATCTTATCAGTTGGTCTCGACATGTGGGAACCATGTCATCCGACGAGGCGAAACGATTAGCCGTAAAATCAGTTGAATATCCCTCCGAAGCAAAGCGCTTACACCTTCGAGCCATCGAGCTGCGGGAAATCATTTACAGTATTTTCTGTTCAATCCTGGAGGGTGCGCCTCCGGCTGAAAAAGATTTAACAGCCTTCAATAGCTACCTTTCCGAAATGATGGCGCTTTCGCAAATTGTCAAAACAGCGGATGGGTTTGATTGGGACATGTCCGTAAATATAACTGGATTGGACTGGATCCTTAACCCGGTTATCCGTTCTGCATCCGATTTATTGATTTCAGAAGAATGGCGGAAGATAAAAAAATGCGCGGACCCAACCTGCGGATGGCTATTTTTGGACGTCAGCCGCAACCACAGCCGGCGCTGGTGTGACATGCGCGACTGCGGCAACCGCGCCAAAGCCAGCCGCTTTTACAAAAAGAAAAAAGGCACCAAATCCGCCAAACCATCTTTTCAAGCTCCACCTCGTTCATCCAGATCAAAATCAAATATAAGACGACACCTGCTGTAAACAAAATTAGAACCCGTTGAATACAGGCAGGAGGCCTCTCGCAAAGGCGCCCTTGTAAGATCTTCCGGACTAATGGGGCAGGCAAAAACGCCAAGAGATTTATATGTTTAAAATAACAATTCTTTGTGCTCTTCGTGCCCTTCGTGGTTATATCGGCGTTTGGATTTAACCACGAAGAACACGAAGCCCGCGAAGTTCACAAAAGGTATAGAAAAATATTAGAAGACTTTCTTTGCAACTTTGGGGCTTTGCGTGAGAATAGATTAAACTGGTAGGTTTCCCTTTTAATTCAAAGCAGAAAGGAAGAAGATCATGGCTACCGTAAAACTAATCGAATACGAGGAGGCCGGCCTCGAGGTAAGGGCGGTTTATGACGACATCATGGCCACCCGTCAAATTGATTGGGTCAACAATTTCTGGAAGGCACTGGCCGTACAGCCCGAACTGTTGCGGCGTACCTGGGAAGGGGTTAAAGCGGTGATGGTGCCCGGAGCCTTAGATCCGCTCGTCAAAGAACTGCTCTATGTGGCAGTCAGTGTCACCAACGGCTGCGCTTATTGCATTAACAGCCATACGGCGGCTGCGCGCAAAAAAGGCATGACAGACGGCATGCTGGCTGAGTTGATGGCGGTGGTGGGTATGGCCAACCAGACCAATGCCATGGTCAACGGCTTTCAGGTGGATCTGGACGAAGCCTTTAAAAACGGCGGGCGTCAGACCTAACCTGCAATCGGCAGGCGACTTCTTTTTTCACCTAAAAAAGGGAACCCGAAGAAAGGGTTCCCTTTTTGGTTTTGCTGCCCATCAATTCGCGGTTTGGGTAGATTCAAAAAGCTGTTTATATTCGCTGTATCCTTCTTTTTGCAGGTCTTCTCTGGGGATAAATCTCAAAGCAGCCGAATTGATGCAGTACCGCAAACCGGTGGGCGCCGGGCCATCCGGAAATACGTGCCCCAGATGCGAATCCGCATGTTTGCTGCGCACCTCAGTCCGCACCATAAAAAGTTTGCGGTCCTCGTGTTCGACAATGTTTTCAGGCACCAGCGGTCGCGTAAAACTGGGCCAGCCAGTGCCGGAATCAAATTTGTCCTTTGAGGAAAACAGCGGCTCACCGGAAACAATATCCACGTAAATCCCCTCCTTTTTGTAATCATGATATTCATTTTTGAAGGGCGGCTCGGTTCCGTCTTGCTGGGTAACCTTGTATTGCATCGGCGTTAACTGCTGTTTGAGCACCGCATTATCGGGCTTTGAATATTCGGGATTATTACCGGATTCCATCGCTTTTGCGGCGGGTTTGGCCTCAGCGTCCCACTTGCTGTTCAAGAACTGGTCGCGGCCGGAGCCGTAGCGGTACATTTTATAGCGAATGGGATTCTTGCTGTAATAATCCTGGTGGTACTCTTCAGCCGGGTAAAACTTGGTCAGCGGGACAATTTCAGTGGCGATCGGCTTGGAAAATCGACCGGATTTTTCCAGCTCCGCCCTGGATTCTTCAGCAATGTGTTTTTGTTCTTCGTTATGATAAAAAATGGCCGGTCGATACTGGGAACCGCGGTCAACGAATTGCCCGCCGGCATCGGTGGGATCCATGTGCCGCCAGAGCACGTCCAGCAACTCTTTGTAGGTGATTTTGTCCGGATCATAGGTCACCTGAACCGCTTCGGTATGACCGGTGCCGCCTGCCGACACCTGTTTGTAGTTCGGATTGGGTACATCACCACCGGTATAGCCGGATACAGCCGCGATTACACCGTCGACTTTTTCAAAATCCGATTCAACACACCAGAAACAACCACCGGCAAAGGTTGCGGTTTTATATTTCACATCTTCTGTTTTCATAAGGGAACTCTTTTCTTCCTGTTTAAGATTTTTATCGTTTGCTTTTTGAAATCCAAATAGGGCGATGCCTATTAAAAATAGGGCTCCAATTGTAAGAATTGTTTTCATTATTTTAAACTCCATATGATACGTTGAGTTACTGAGATAACATTGAAAAGTTAAGCATTAATTGCCAAAATGTCAGATTTTTTGATGCCTTAGTCGCAAAATGCAGAGAGACCTTACATAGAAACTCGGCTCTTAGGAAACAAACTGGCGACAACACTATGATTTTGATCATAAAATCCAACACCCAGGACGACATTTTGATGGCGCACCAGAACATAACCCGTGCTGTCACAGGCCTGGTCCTGGTCTTTGTTAAGGGTAAAGGTTTTGCGGGACAGGTAGTCTTGCAGCTGGCCGGGGGACGTATCGACAATATGAAGGCCGGCATTGTGGCCGAATGCGATAGCACATGAAGTGGTCAATTTGGGGTATTTAAAATGCAAATGAAACACCGGCAATCCGGTGATGCATTTGGCCATCTGCGGCGGTCGGTGATCGGCAGCCACCGTGTATATATCCCGCCGGCTTTTTTTCAGCATTTGTAAACCGTCAAAAGCAGCCTGTTCGATACCGAAGCGCTGGTTAAGAATCGTAAACATGCGGTCAGCATTGTCCAACCGCTGCTGGGTGCTGCCGGCGGCGCTTTGAAAATCCGGGTGGGCTACTTCAGGCAGATGAATCGCCTTGCGGGATTTACCGCCGATCTTTTCCAAAAGGGCAATATAAAATCCGCCGGTGTCATTTAAATGTGGCCAGATTCGAAGGGTATTTCGCAGATCGCCTTGAAAGGTTTCTCCGGCCCAACGTGTTAAGCCGGAAGATGTTTTTAATCCCGTCAGGTTGATGGGCAAAATACGCACGGCTCCGGACATTTTTTTTAACACTGCGTCGACAACAGCCTCGTTTTCTTCGGGTGCATAGGTGCAAGTGCTGTATAAAATGCGGCCGCCCACCCGACAGCGGCGAACGGCAGATTCCAGAAGCAGCTGTTGCTTATGGAATCGTTTCGATATGCGTTGAAAGGACGCCCTTTTTAAAATGCCCGGAAAGCGGCGGCTGGTGCCTTCGCAGCTGCAGGGCACGTCCACCAGAACACAATCAAATTCACCGGCTGACCGCGGGTAAGCGGTGCCGTCATGGCAGGTCACACTGACATTCAGCAACCCCAGACGGTCGATGGCAGACCGCAGCGGACGAATGCGCTCCCAGAAAATATCGTTGGCTACCACTGTGCCCCGATTCCCCAAGGCCTGGGCTATCAAAGCGGTCTTATTGCCGGGAGATGCGCACAAATCCAGAACACGCTCACCGGGCTGCGGGTTTAATATCAGGGCCGGGATCATCGAACTGGCCTCCTGGATGTGAAACCAGCCGGCCAGATAAGTCCAGTGTCTCCCCAAGCGTTTGTCTCCATTTTGACAACGCACCCGATAGGCCTGTGGATGCCAGTCCAGGGGGGTCAGTTCATAGCCGTCCGGTTCGAGGACATCGGTCAGTTGCCGGGAAGTGGTACGCAGGGTATTGGCCCAAACAAACAGCGGCTGCGGCCGGCTCGCCGCCGCTACAAATGCCGCAACATCATCCACAATCGGATAGTAGCGCTCTAAGCTTTTCATACCTAATATCCTGTTTTCTAGTTTCTAGAGGGACGCCCATTAATTTATAAATTTCTAGCATATCTGACAGAGTTTTAAGATGTAGTGACCACCGAATCGAATATAGGCCGCAGTGGCAGCAGCGTAATAAAAACCGGAAAGCTTGGATGGGGTAAGCCCATAGTATGGCCAAAAAGTTGATAAAATTGTCCGTAGCTTGGGGTCCTGTATATATCGATCGAGGACCTGCGCTAAAGTATCTATTCGGATGGCCCACATCCTTTTGTGGGTCATTGGAAAGCGGATCAAATCCCACCAGGAATCACGGTCAAACGGCTCGATAGCCTCGTCGATGACGCCTAAAATCTCGCCGAAAAATCCCTTAATGCCCGCGGCCTCATCGGGAAATAATTGAGTCAATTGTTCTACAATGGCTGCCGGATTTTTCTGAGGCCAGATCATGTCGTGGTCTGGCGTGATGATGCGGCATAATTAGGGTAACTCGACGGTCTCGACCTTATCCAGCACGCCCGCGCCTTCAAGAGAGTCTTTTAATCCGCCCCGGGCACTGGCGGTTGCATGCAAAGAAACCTCGAATGTATATTCGCCTCGATCAAAGCTGGTAGCGTAACCGCCGGGACGATCATGCTGCTCGATCAAGGTAACCGGAAAGCCGTTTTGGACCAGATGGGCTGCTGCGCTCAAACCGCCCAGCCCGCCGCCGATGACGACCACCGGAAAATCTTTTTTGGGCTCAATAGCAGCAGCCAGGGCTTTTACCCGCGTCCAGTCAACCGACAAGGCAGCGGTTGCCGCTGCAGCCAGACGTATAAATTCACGCCGCGAAAATCTGATACTGATTCTGCCTTTCATAAAGACTTCCAAGAAATTAAACGACCTAATAGTTGCAACTCATTTGTGCTCTCATCGCTATCAATATTGAGAAAAGGAAGATGGATGTCAACAAAACATACAAATGGCACAGCCGATAAAAATTTTAATCATTTAATACCGCAAGTTTCGGGTGGCACGATAAGTTTAGATTGTGTATATAACCACGAAGAACACAAAAAGTTATAATTTTAGGCTTAAAAACTTCTTGGCGTCTTTGCGCCTTTGCGTGAGGCCATTGTGAACGAAAAAGTGATCACCACCACCTGCTCTTTCGACTGCGGGGCGCGTTGTTTGCTCAAGGTGCATGTTGTCGACGGCAGGATTACCCGAATTGGTACCGAAAACAAGCAAGAGCGAAGCTTAACGGCCTGCATCCGGGGGCTTTCCCAGAAACATGTGGTTTATGCGCCCGATCGCCTGACCCGTCCTTTAAAAAGGGTTGGCAAACGAGTCAGTGGTAAGTTTGAGACGATCTCATGGGAAGAGGCCCTGGATACAGTGGCGCATAAATTGTTGCAAGTTAAAAAAACATACGGTCCACATGCCACCCTGCTGATGAATTATTACGGCAACGAAGGTGCCCTAAACAACAGCCTAAAAACAGCCCAGCGCTTTTTTAACCTGTTTGGCGGGTGCACCGCCGTCTGGGGCAGCACCTCAATGGAAGGCGCCCGGTTTGCCTGCGAAACCACCTTCGGTTCACGCTTTACCGCCAATAGCCGCGACAACCTGCTGCACTCCAAATATATAATTTTATGGGGCTGGAATCCGCTGGTTTCTCGTTTTAGACCTTACACCGCATCCTATCTTCGGCAGGCTAAGAAAAATGGCGCCAAAATAATAGCTGTGGACCCGCGCTTAACTGAATCCGCTAAAGCGCTGGCTGAACGCTGGATTGCCATCAAACCGGGCACTGATACCGCTTTGATGATGGCCATGGCTCATGTCATGATCGATCAGGGCCTAACTGATCAGAACTTCATCAACACCTACACTTTTGGATTTGACGACTTTCAAGCCTATGTCGTGGGCGAAATGGACGGCGCGCCCAAGACCCCTGACTGGGCTTCGCCAATCTGCGGGGTGTTGGTGGAGGACATTATTCAACTTGCGCATGATTATGCCGGCCTGAAACCGGCAGCCCTTTGCACCGGATGGGCGCCGGGCCGCAGCGCTTTTGGTGAGCAATTCCACCGCGCCGCCATGACCCTGGCTGCCATGACCGCCAATATCGGCAGAGTCGGTGGCCATGTTGCCGGGGGCACCGACCGCATGGACCTGGGGGATTTGGGGGCTTCGTTGCCCGTTCCGGAAAAAGAAAACCCGGAGGTCCATGTCACAGAAATTTACGACACTCTGTTGAAAGGGCGCGCCGGTGGTTATCCGGCGGATATCAAATTGCTCTATGTCGTCGGCTGCAATATGTTAAATCAGTTTTTAAACATCAACAAAGGCATCAAAGCGCTTGAGACCCTTGATTTTATGGTCGCCCACGATTTGTTTTTAACCCCCACTGCCCGCTATGCCGACATTGTGTTGCCCATCACTCACTATCTGGAGCAGGAAGATATCGGCCAGCCCTGGTTGGGCGGTCCGTACTGTATCTACATGAACAAAGCGATTGAGCCCAGAGCAGAGACCCGATCGGATCTGGCAATTTTCACCGATCTGGCGGCTCGCTTAGGCCTCCAAGGCTACAATGAGAATTCAGATAGGCAGTGGCTGGACTCATTTCTGAGAGCCACACCGGAATTCCCAGATCCGGAGGCATTTCGGCAAATAGGTGTCTATCGCGTGGAACTCTCGGAACCCCGGGTGGCTTTTAAAAAGCAAATTGAAGCTCCGGAGCACCATCCGTTCGCAACCACCAGCGGCAAAATTGAAATCTACAGCCATAAAATTGCACAGATGAACAACCCTCAAATTCCGGCAATTCCCCAGCATATCGATCCCTGGGAAGGACCGGCTGATGAACCTGGGGCTGAATTTCCGTTGCAACTCATCAGCCCACATGCCAGCACCCGGGTCAATTCCCAGTTCGATAACATTGCCCGCCTCAAAGAAAGAGCCGACGATCATATCTGGTTAAATGTGGAAGATGCAACAAAACGTGGCATTTCAAACGGAGATCGGGTGTTGGTCTATAATGAGCGTGGCCGTCTGCGCACCCGGGCGAAAGTCACCGATCGAATCATGACCGGGGTTGTCAGCCTGAATGCAGGCGCCTGGTTTCAACCAGATGCGGAAGGTGCCGACGAAGGCGGCAGCGTGAATGTCCTCACCAAAGATGCCATGTCCCCTGCCGGCGCCTTTCCAAGCAACACCTGCCGCGTCCAGGTTGAAATCTTGAATGAAAATTAATGAGAAACTTATAATTTTATGAGCGTACCCCTATTTATAAAAAAGAGGAATCAGAAGTATACTGATTCCTCTTTTCGAACCCCTTGTCGGGTACTGCCGTGGCACGTTCGGCCAGACAATCTATGGGCTGTCGCCCATTTGTTATCTTTTCATACGGCTTTTAATCGGCGTCACTGTGACCGATTTGATATCGTCTTTAACATCCATCATTACTTCGTTTTTCCAATCTCCATCATCATGCCAGACCACATAGTAATGTCCGTTGGTCAGGCTCACATTTAAGTCCACCGTTTCGGATGCCTTCAGCTCGCCGCCCGCCAGATTGAAAGGATGCGGCCAATCATATGTGTGATCGATCCAATAAAGCAGGTAAAACATTTTTTTATTGGTGGTATTGTCAAACTTGATGGAGAAATTGGCAAAAGCAATAGCAGGCAATAAAATGATGACCAGAACAAGAATGAATTTTTTCATTGGCGGCTCCTTGAGACAAATTCGTCGTTTAAAACGTTGCCTCTATTTAAGTTATCGTCATAAGTAACATAAACTTTAATTTAACATGAAAGCACGCAATATTCGCCGCAGGCAATAGGGTTTGGCCGTTTACTTCCCGCCGACGCCGAATTGAACGGCTATGGCGCGGCAAACCCGGAGAACGGCCAAAAGAAATCCTGATAATCCCGCTTGCACCGTCATAGCTTTAGCGACGACGGATAAATCCTGTCTAAGAAACTTTAAATGATAGATGAATGGAGTTGCGGAAACACAACAAGCGTTTAAGTGGGATATTTTGGTGGAAATCTAAATAATATATAAACCGGTTGGTATATTTTATCAGAATCGAGTATAATGAAATAATTTTCTTATTTTTGGAGCTGTTGGATATAGAAACGAAGCTCGTGGTCGGTCTGGTCCAGGATGGCAGAATCACGGTTGCAGGCATATAGCGCTGCGGCACCGTTGAGCGTAACGATGATATAGCGCGCGATGGCATCAAAATCCAGGTTTTCCTTCAGTTGCCCCTGCTGATCGGCCTGTTTGAGCCAGGCGCACAGCAGGCCGGCCAGCTGGTCAAAACCCCGCATCAGGTGACTGCTCAAGGCAGCCGATTGACCCGAAAGCTCCACCAGCATGCTGTGGAAAAAGCAGCCGCCTTCAAAGACCTGGTTGCCAAGCTTGTGTTTAATGTCATTTTCAATCAGGATCTGGATGCGCTCCAGCGGATCGGAAGTGGCGGGAATACCTTCAAAGACGACATCGCGCCAGATGCGCATGGCCTCATCGTAAACCGCAAACCACAGTGCTTCTTTGCTCCGAAAATGCCCGTAGAACCCGCCTTTGGTCAAATTGGTTGCATCCAGGATGTCATTGATCGAAGTGTTGTAATAGCCTTTGACGCAGAAAAGCCGCAGTGATTTTTCAATGATATTCTGACGCGTTTGAATGCCTTTGGCAGCCACTCTGCTCTCCAATATAAAATATACCGACCGGTCTTATTAAAATCACATTTTTGGCATGCTGTCAATATACTTTTTGGCGGTCCGGCGATCGATTCCTAAGCACCGGGCGGTTTCAGCGTAAGACCCGACACGCTTGTAAATCCAAGAGCAGTAGAGACTGCAAATTGAATCCAAAGTCAGCCCCTCTCGATGGAAAGACGCCATCAGGTTTTCTTCCGCCTCAGCGGTCTTGACTACGGCCGGGTGGTACTCTCTTCGAATCATAATATTGCGCACACATTGCTCCAGCTCGCGAATATTACCCGGCCAGATATAATCCAGCCCCAGTTTATCCTGAATCCAGGATTTCACCTCCTGTGCGAGCTTTTTACCTTCGATGCCGGCCACCCGCTGGGAGATGTAACCCAACAGGTCCCAGAGCACATCCGGGGATTCACGCATCTGTTCGTGCAAAGAAGGCGTGGTGATGATGTCCGAGCACAGCCGATAATACAAATCTTTTCTAAAATTACCTTCCTCCATTGCCTGATGGATGTTGCGATGGGTGGCTGCTACAATTTTACCTTCAAATGCCAGAGTTTTAGTTGAGCCCAGCCGCTGAAAGGAGCGGGATTGGATCACGCGCAGTAGCTTGACCTGAACCAGCGGATCCAGCTCCCCGATTTCATCCAAAAAGACGGTGCCCTCCGGCGGGCAGGTTTCCAGCCAGCCTCGACGATCCTCCAGGGCGCCGGTAAAGGCGCCCCGTCGGTGGCCGAAAAGCTCCGATTCGACCAACGTGGCCGGCAGGGCCGACAGGTTGATGGGAAAAAAGGTCTTAAAAAAATCGTGTTTAAAGGTCCGCGTCTGCGGATTAAAGGGGATATAGCGCGCCTGCCCGATGGCCGTGGCCACCAGCTCCTTGCCCGAACCGGTGGGCCCGAATATAAGTGTTGCAAAATCCTCCATACATTGAAAAAACGTACGGCGATAGCGCCGCATGTCGTGGGTGAAAATCGAATTCCAGACCGCCGCTCTGAGATTGGCCGCCACCGTTGATCTACCGATAATCGCCCGAAATATATACAGAAATGCCCTGCGCACCTGGAATATGCAGGCAAAAATATGCGCTGCTTCGCTTTTTTTGGGCAGGTCATAGCCGGGAATGTCAAACAGCAGGCCCCAGTAATGGTCGAACTCTTTGTAATAATCGTAGGTCTGGCCCTTTTTGGGATTCAAAATGTCCTTTTTAAACTGCTGGGCGTAATAATGGTAGACCAGAAACAGAACCGTGTCTTCATACAGTTCAAGCTCTTTGCGAGAGGCCGCCACCCCTTTGCGCAAGCGCTCCTGCAGTTTCAAAAGCAGGGGGTAAGCCCGGTCTGTAATCTTTTTGGTGTTGACCAGATGAAATTCAGGGTCATCTCCCAAAAGATTCCAGTCGGCCTTGGACTCATCAAAGACATTTCCCAGAGCGTCGCGCTCATACTGGATGCGCTCAGGCAGGAATGGGTTCACATAATTGAGCCTGGAAACCGTTTCGAGGAAACGTCGATCTTCAGGATTTAAAAACGCCATGGCGCCCTCCAGATGTTCAACCAACCTATGAAATAGATCTGTCTTTATACAAATATTGTACTATAATTTATACATATTTTGTACTTATTTTCCAGATTTTTTATGTTTTTTCGGACCATCAACCAGCCTGTAATAATTATATTCCATATTATTTCAGTTAGATAGATAATTTATAAATCCTGAATCCCGGTCCATGGCACAGGCATTGCTCTTAAAGCATGGTGAATCCATACTAAAGGAGGTTCACCATGAAAAAAGCCATCATTACGATCCTACTCATCGCAGTCTTTGGCATCACCGCTGGTTTCGGCCAGGCCGCCGGAATTCTGACACCGGTGGGATCACGTCATCAACCGATTCAAATTCGTGACCATCACGTCACAGTGGTCATCAACAACGGCTATGCCATGACCAAGGTCCAGCAGACGTTTTACAATCCAAACGCCGAAGACATTGAAGCCATGTATAGCTTTCCGCTACCCAAAAGCGCCAGCCTATCTGAGGTCACCATCTATGTGGGAGAGCGTGAAATTCATGGAGAGGTGCTGGAAAAACTAAAGGCCCAGCAGATCTATGAAGAAGAAAAAAACAAGGGAAATGATACCGGTCTGGCTGAAAAAGATGAATTTTACACTTTTGAATTCAAGGTTCATCCGGTGCCGGCCAACGCAGAAACCCGCATCCGCTTCCTTTACTACCAGCCGCTTGAAATCGACACCAGCATTGGCAGATATCTGTATCCGTTGGAAGAAGGCGGCACCGATGACACCGGCATGAGCTTCTGGACCACCAATGCCAAAGTGGAAAATACCTTTTCCATGAATCTGGAATTGAAATCGGCCTATCCGATCAAAGATGTGCGCGTGCCCGGATTTGAGGCCGCTGCCACGATCAACAAGCTGGCGGAAGATCATTATAAAATGGAACTGCAGCTGAGTGACATGAGCTTAACCCGCGATTTTATTTTCTACTACCGCCTGCATGAAGATCTGCCCGGACGAATTGAAGTCATCCCGTTTCGCAATAATCAAAATGAGGACGGCACCTTTATGATGGTCATCACACCGGGCTTGGACTTAAAGCCGTTGACCAACGGAGCCGACTACTGCTTCGTGCTGGATATCTCCGGTAGTATGCAGGCCAAAATGGCCACTTTAAAACGGGGCGTCATGCAGACCCTTGAAAAACTGAAACCTGAAGATCGTTTCCGGTTGGTCACCTTTGAAAGCCGGGCCCAGGAATTAACCAAAGACTGGCTGCCGGCCACTCAGGAAGGCCTGACCAAAGCGCAAAAGCTGCTGGAACCGCTCAATGCCAGAGGCAGCACCAACCTGTATGCCGGATTGGATCTGGGGCTCAAACGCCTGGATGATGATCGGGCGGTCAATATGGTGCTGGTCACCGATGCCGTTACCAACACGGGCATCGTCGATCCCATCGAATTCCATAAGCTGATGCAAAAGGTGGATGTCCGCATTTATGGCTTCTTGCTGGGCAACAGCGCCAACTGGCCCCTGATGCAAACCATCACCGAAGCTTCCGGCGGTTTTTATGACAACATTTCAAACGTGGACGACATAATGGGCAAACTCATGCTGGCGGGCGGCAAAATCAACTACGAGGCCCTGCTGGATGCCCGGGTGAAAATCTCCGGCGTCAAGGTCAGCGACCTGACCAAATCGACCTTTAAGAAAATTTACCGCGGCCAGCAACTGGTCCTTTTCGGCAAATACCATCAGGGCGGTAATGCGCGCGTTACGCTGGAGGCTAGCCTGACCGGCGAAGATAAAACTTACACAAGTGAATTTGTCTTCCCGGAAATCGACACGGACAATCCGGAACTGGAGCGGCTGTGGGCCCTGGCAACCATCGAAATGATCGAGGCTATGGAGCGCATCGGCAAAATGCAGCCGTCCGAGTCGGAAAACGCCATTCGTGATCTGGGATTGGGCTATCAGATCGTTACCGATCACACCTCAATGGTTGTGCTTTCCGATACGGCTTTCGCCGAGCGGGGTATCGAGCGCCATAACCAGACCCGCATCGCCCGCGAACAACAGGCCCGGGTCCAGCGCAGCCAGCAGCCTACCCAGAATTATCGCGTTGATAAGCAGAAACCGGCCTTTAAGCACCGGGTTCCGAGATTGGGCGGTGGCGGGGGCGCCATCGATCCGGTCACCGGCGTGCTGGGGATTTTAATCACGGCTGCCGGGGCTGTAAGACTCGCAACGAGAAGGAAAAAGCGCTAAAATGGCTACCGCAACTGTAACCGGCCTCGAGTCCGTCATTATCCGCAAGACAGTGAGGCGCATCCCGCGCGCCTCACTGCTGCTCAGCCTGGCGGCGCTGATTATCCATCTGACCAACGGGCTGCGCGCGGGCCTGCTGTATGAACGCACCGCCCTGGCCGGTCTGGAGCTGTGGCGTGTGGTGACATGCCACTGGGTCCATTTAAACTGGGACCATTTGCTCTGGTCGGGAGCGACGTTTTTATGCCTGGGTGTCGTGTGTGAAATCCTGGACAGGAAAAGGACTTACCAGACCCTGGCTATCGCGGCGCTTCTCATTCCGGTTACCATCTGGTGGGTGCAGCCGGACCTTGATGTCTACGGCGGGTTATCGGGGCTGGATTGCGCTCTTTACGCTTTGCTGTTTACATTGCTTATCAAACGGGAAATCAAGAACGGCAGCCGGATGTGGGCCGGATTCTATGCGGTGGGGTTGGTGGCCCTGCTGGCAAAAGTCACGTACGAAACATCGACCGGCCAGACCATATTTGTCGCCAATACCCATTCCGGCATGATACCTGTACCGTTGTCTCACCTGGCGGGCGGGTTTGCGGGGTTCATTGTCGGTGTTCGCAAAGCAAAATAATCGTCTGGTTGCAAGCAGATTTGTTTAATACCTAATGGAAAGGTTTGTTCGGCTGCAGCCATCCAGCATATGGTTATTCAGGCGTTACCCAGATCTGCTCGAGCGGGTGAATCATCTGATATTTATCCGGATTTTTTTGAATGAAATCCCAGATGTCGTCAGGCTGAGCGGCGCCGGGTTCAACATCGAAGTACTTTCCGGCTTTGGCGAAGGCATATGCAACCAGCCAGGAACAAATCGGATAATCTTTGCTTTGCATAATTTTTCGAAAGACGTAAGCGCCCAGAAGCAACCAGTCTAACAGGTGCCCGATTACCGTAAAAATGCCATATCTTTTACCCACCTGTTCGACCGCTTTTTCAACAATGGTATCTGTTTCCTCGGGCGTTAGGTTGATCGGGCGATAGATGGCGACCTTGTCGTGGCTGAACGGGCCGTAACGTTTCCATAGCGCATGTTTACGCACGCGCAGGAGGGTTTCAACGACCTCGCAGCTGTCCAGGCCTCCTTCCGTCACCACAATTCCGGTGTGGTTTACCCGGGTTCGACTCTCGCCGATGGTGCGCGTGAAAAAACGAATGAGTTTTGAAAAAAACCCAGCACCATAGGTTAAGAATACATCACCTGGAAGCAGTATGATCTTATCCACACACGCCTCCTTAGTCTTGTATAAAAATTAATGAGAAGCCATACATATCACTAGTGACAAGCAGCAATTTCTCCTGTTAAAGACGTATCTTTTATTGCGGTTTGTTAGATCAGAAATTCTTATACATTATTCATTCGCAGAGGGTCAAACAAAAATTAGTGCTGCAACACCCGCATTGTCGAAGCCGGGTCCAATCCGCATCAGCTAGTGACTGGCAGCTGATTGGCGGGCCATGCCCATGTAAATGGCCGCCAGGGCTATCAGCACTCCCAGCCAGTTGAGCATCGTGGTCGGTCTGTGAAAGAAAAAAACGTCCCACACAAATGCCAGCGCGGGCTGCAATAGCAGAATCAAACCTGAAAAGGACGCACGAATTTTCGGCAGTGCGTTGGTGATCAGAAGCCAGCCAACAGTATGGCTGAGCAGGCCCAGGGCCAGCAGGGCCAACACACTCTGCAGATCGGGTATCTGAAAGGAACCCTGCCTGTAAATAATATCGGCCCCCAAAAAAGCAGCGGTGGTCAGGGAAACCGTCATCAGCACGTAGAAAAATGAGGTGCCCATCTGGTCGGCCTGCAGCTGACGAAGCGACAGTAAAAATCCCGCATAACAGACGGCCGCCGCCAGACCATAAATAACTCCGATGCGATAAGTGGGTTCCAGCTGGGACCAGTCAATCCCCACAATCATAAACAGACCGATAAAGGCAAGGGGCAGGGAAATCAGGAATATTAGCCGCACCGGTTCCTTTAAAAACAGAACGCCGACCGCAGCCAGGATAAATACTTGGAAATTTGGTAGAA
>JASFGH010000033.1:0-14941 GCA_050123865.1 Desulfobacterales bacterium
CCCGATCAGGAGGCTGCCAGGACCGTCGCGGCCATCAAAAAGCAGATCCACATTCCATTGATTGCCGACATACATTTTGATTACCGGCTGGCAATTGCAGCCGCCAAGGCTGGGGCGGATGGGCTTCGCATTAATCCCGGCAACATTGGCGCTTTAAAAAAGGTCAGGGCAGTAGTTGATTGTGCCAAGGACCACAATATTCCCATTCGTATCGGGGTCAATTCCGGATCCATTGAAAAAGATATCCTGAAAAAATACAATGGTGTCACCGCAGCTGGAATGGTGGAAAGCGGTTTGCGCCACGTTGAGATGCTAAAATCTCTGGACTTTGACCAGATAAAGATTTCGCTCAAAGCTTCCGATGTGCATCGCACCCTGGAAGCCTATCGGCTTCTGTCCTCCAAAACGGACCTGCCGTTGCATGTCGGTGTTACTGAAGCCGGTGCCCTTTATCCCGGCATTGTTAAGTCAGCGCTGGGGATCGGAATGCTGTTGGCTGAAGGTATTGGAGACACCATCCGGGTTTCCCTGACCCGCGACCCGGTAGAAGAAGTGCGGGTCGGATATGAGATCCTCAGAGCACTTGATATTCGCCACCGGGGTCCGGAAATCATCGCGTGCCCCACCTGCGGGCGTTGCAGCATCGAGCTATTTGACATCGTTGAACGGGTTGAAAAAGCACTGATGACCACCGCCGAACCGGTCAAGATTGCCATAATGGGTTGTGTGGTCAATGGCCCGGGAGAAGCCAAGGAGGTGGACATCGGCATTGCCGGCGGGGATGGAATCGGGGTGCTGTTTCGAAAGGGCCGGGTTGTTAAAAAATTCGCGCAGGAAAAACTGGTGGATGTCCTGCTGGATGAAGTGCGGCAATATATAACTGATCTGGAAAGTAAAGACGCCAACATTTAATCACTGGATGTGAATCTAGAAAGGCAAAACATGGCAAAGCAAGTCAAGAGCGCAATTTCACCGACACGCAGCGAAGATTACCCGGAATGGTACCAGCAGATCATCAAAGCTTCAGATCTGGCAGAGCGGTCAACAGTCAGGGGCTGCATGGTCATCAAACCCTGGGGCTACGCCCTGTGGGAAAATATTGTCCAGGCAATGGATAATTTGTTTAAAGAAACCGGTGTAAAAAATGCCTATTTTCCACTTTTTATCCCGTTGAGCTTTCTTGAAAAAGAGGCCGAACACGTTGAGGGGTTTGCCAAAGAATGTGCGGTCGTAACCCATCATCGCCTGGAAAAGGGCGCTGGCGGCGGCCTTGAGCCTGCCGGTAAACTGGCGGAACCGCTGGTGGTGCGCCCGACGTCCGAGACCATTATCGGCGATTCATTTTCCCGCTGGGTCAGCAGCTATCGCGATTTGCCGATTCTTATCAACCAGTGGGCCAATGTGGTTCGCTGGGAAATGCGCACCCGCATATTTCTAAGGACCAGTGAATTTTTGTGGCAGGAAGGGCACACCGCTCATGCCACTGCCGAAGAGGCCATCGAGCGCACCAACATGATGCTGGATGTGTATACCACCTGTGTCGAGGATTACCTGGCGATGCCGGTTCTGCGGGGCCGTAAATCTCCGGCCGAACGGTTTCCGGGGGCCGTGGATACAATGGCAATTGAGGCCATGATGCAGGACCGCAAGGCCCTGCAATCCGGCACGTCGCATTTTTTAGGTCAGAATTTTGCCCGCGGCTTTGATATTAAATTCCAAACAGCTAGCGAAGCCGAAGAATATGCTTGGACGACCTCATGGGGATCGTCAACCCGAATGATCGGCGGGCTGATCATGATTCACAGCGATGATGACGGCCTTATTTTACCGCCCAGGGTGGCTTCGGCCCATGTCGTGCTGCTGCCCATTATCCGCAAACCCGAAGATCGCCAGACCGTGATGGATTTCACTGAAAAGCTGGCGCGGGAATTATCCGCAAAGGCGTATCACCATCGCAACATATTGGTTGAGATCGATGATCGTGAAATCGGGGGCGCGCGCGGCTGGGACTGGGTTAAAAAAGGAATCCCCCTGCGAGTGGAAATAGGCCCCCGGGATATCGCCGAAAACGCTGTTTTTGTCGGGCGAAGGGACCAGGAGCCCAATGAAAAAATCGCCGTTAAGCGCGATCAATTTGTGGCCGAGATCGTCACAACGCTGGACGAGATCCAGGACAATCTATTTCAACGAGCCCTGGCTTTTCGCGAAGCCCATACCATCGAGATTGACGACCGTAAAACGTTTTATGATTTTTTTACGCCTCAAAGCGCGGACAAACCTGAAATCCATGGTGGCTTTGCCTTTTCCGGCTGGTGCGGATCTGCCGAGTGTGAATTAAAAATCAAAGACGACCTTGCGGTGACCATCCGATGCATCCCCTTTGATAGCGAAGCGGGCAAGGGCCGCTGCATTTGCTGCGGTGAAAAGAGTGAGAGTCGAGTTGTTTTCGCGAAGGCATATTAGAACCCATTCCACAGGCAACTTGCTATTCATAGCACCTGGAAGAAATTGACGTGACCGGCCCCTTTTTGCATTTTTTTGATTGAGAGCGGTAGAAACAATATTAAAAAGAGGATATACTGTTTTCCAACGGTTTCGACTCAAGCAATACCGTAAATGCAAAATCGATAACCCTTAACCCTTTAAGACCAACCCGCATTGATTCGGATAAATGATATCGTCGAAAAGGTATCCGACTATGTACCGGATGCCGATATCGGCATCATTGAACGCGCCTATATTTATTCAGCCCGGGTTCATGAAGGGCAGGTGCGGCTTTCCGGAGAGCCATATTTGTCCCATCCCCTTGAAGTGGCCGGTATCCTTGCTGATATGAAGCTGGATCCGGAAAGTGTTGCCGCCGGCATCCTACATGACGTGATTGAAGATACCGCCGCCGCCCCGGAAGAAATTGAAGATATTTTCGGGCCGGAAGTCTTGCATATCGTCCTGGGTGTTTCCAAACTCAGCAGCCTATCCTTTGGCACCTCACAGGCCCGTCAGGCTGAAAGCATCCGCAAAATGTTTTTGGCCATGGCCGATGATATTCGGGTCATTCTCATTAAACTGGCAGACCGGCTGCACAACATGCGGACCCTGCAATATCACACGCCCGAGAAAAGAAGGGAAATTGCCCAGGAAACAATCGATATTTACGCCCCCATCGCCTCCCGGCTGGGCATTTATCGCATTAAAAATGAACTGGAAGAAACCTCTTTTAAGTATACCCACCCGGAGGATTACAGCCACATCGACAAACTTCTGAGCAAATCCAGGACCGATCGTGAAAAATACATTGAGAAAGTCAAAAGCGACCTCAAAGCAGCCATGGATGCCGCCAATCTGAAGTGCGAGGTGCTGGGCCGAGTTAAAAATAATTACAGCATCCATAATAAAATGGTCGCCCAGAACCTGCCTTTTGAGGAAATTTATGACATTATCGCCTTCCGGATCATTTTAGACAGCGTGCCGCAGTGTTACGAAGCCTTAGGTCTTATCCATTCTCTGTGGAAGCCGATAGATCACAAATTTAAAGACTACATCGGGCGTCCCAAGACCAATATGTACCAGTCTTTGCATACCACCGTTATCGGGCCTGTTGGAGAGCGCATTGAGATCCAGATCCGCACATGGGAGATGGACCGGGTGGCTGAATCGGGCATTGCCGCCCACTGGGGGTACAAAGAAGGCAAGCGCCTTGATGAAAATATCAGCCGCAAGTTCGCCTGGATACAGGACCTGATCGAAAACCAGGAAAATTTCCTGGACCCTGGGGAGTTTCTGGAAAATGTTCGCATAGATCTTTTCCCCGATGAAGTCTATGTTTTCACGCCGCGCGGTGAAGTCAAAACCCTGCCGCGCGGCGCCACACCAGTTGATTTTGCCTACATGATTCACACTGAAGTGGGCAACCAGTGCACCGGTGCTAAAGTGAACGGGCGCATGGTACCGCTGCCCTATGAACTGACGACCGGTGATATCGTTGAAATCGTTACCTCCAAAAATCATCACCCGAGCAAAGACTGGCTCAACTTTGTCAAAACGGTCAAAGCCCGCTCCAAGATCAGGCACTGGATTAAAGTCCAGGAAACCCAGCGCAGTCTCAGCCTGGGTCGTGAAATGTGCGAAAAAGCATTTCGCAAGGAGCGCCTGAGTTTTAATAACCTGGTCAAATCGGAAAAGATGACGGCGGTTGTCGGTCAGTTTGGTTTCAAGACCGTTGATGACCTGATTGCCAACGTAGGTTATGGCAAGATCACACCCCTGCAGGTGCTGCGCAGATTTGTGCCCAGGAGTGAAGAAACGGAAGCAGACCAATCGATTTTTAACAAATTAATGGGGCGGGTCAGAAAGAAAAAGCCCAAGACCGGGATACTGGTAAACGGTGTGGATGATATCCTGATTAAATTTGGTAAATGCTGCCAGCCGGTACCCGGGGACCCCATTCTGGGATACATCACCCGGGGATATGGTGTAACCATTCACCGCACCAATTGTGTCAACGCCTTAAGGATGAATCCCGAACGCCAGATCGAAGTTTCCTGGAACCAGAATGCCAATGAGACCTATCCGGTCAAAATCAGAATCATTTCGCAGGATCGAATGGGGCTGCTGGCCGATCTGGTCGGCAATATCAGTAAACTGGGCGCCAATATCCTAAATGCCAAGACGGAAACTCGGGAAAATAAGTTGGTTGATAGTTTTTTTACAATCGGGGTTGAGGACACTACCCATCTGGATAAGATTCTGGCCGCTATCAAAAAGGTCAGACATGTACATGAGGTAAAGCGGGTCGGCTAAGGCGCTTTGACTACATTGCCGGATTTGATGCAACTGGTGCAGACCATCATTTTCTTCACCCGTCCGCCGGACACGGCGCGCACTCTTTGAAGGTTGGGGTTGAAGCGGCGTTTGGTCACATTATGGGCATGGCTGACATTGTTCCCCACCATTGGTTTCTTACCGCAAATTTCACACATTTTTGACATTATCTGCTCTCCTTCGTGCAACACTCAAGTAAAATATTCATATTACGACTAAAACATATATAGTTACATCTTATTAAACCGCGTGTAAAGCTTTTTTTAACCGCACTGCCGATGGCTAGGCACTGTCGTTTGCAAACATGATGGTATCATGTGCGATTCATCAGGTTGAGCTGTTTGCTTATCAATCCTGGTTACAGGGGGGGATCTGCGCCTGCCGCGGTCTTATTCTTGTGCGTTGTTGTTGTCTTCCTTTTCTTCCGCTTTCTCGGCGATGGAGGCCTCGCAGCGGGCAATGTATTCGAGCGCTTTTTGATGATAGCCCACATCCGGATATTCAGAAATAACGGACATAAAGCGGTTTAAAGCAGCTTTGTAATGTTTGGTCTTATAGTAAAACATGCCAACCACATACGCATGCCCCGCCAGGCTTTTTTGACATGTGTCGATGTGCTCGCTGGCTCGTACCGCATACTGGTCCTCTGGAAATTGTTCCATCAGGCGCTTAAACGTTTCCAGTGCTTTTTGCGCAGACGTTTGGTCACGATCCGGCGTGCCGATTTGGTCATAATAGCATCGGCCAATCTGATATATGACATAAGGGATGGCTTCGTTGCGGGGGTGGAGCTTCTCAAAGTTTTCATATGCAAAAATAGCTTCACCATACTCCTGACGCTGATAATGGGCGTCCGCGATCTTTAATTCGGCCAGGATGGCATATTTTGAAAATGGATAATAGTCTTTAAGTTTTTGGAATTTTTCGATGGCCTTATCATATCGACCGCTATCATAAGCATCCATCCCGTCCCAGGCCAATTCCTGGGCGGTGCCGCCTTCCTCAATCCCAAATAACTTGTTGAACTGTTTTTCAACCGATGAACACCCGGTTGCGACCAGCAATACGACCAGGGATATAATCAATGTGAACCGCATGCGTTTTTAATCTCTGTTAATTTGCCTTACACACTGAATTTGTCGATTGTAAACGTTAGGTAATTTTGTTCAACGCATCTTCCAGCTTTGATTTGGCAACCATTCCGGTAATCTGCTCTACAACGTCGCCGTCTTTAAAAAAAATAAGTGTTGGAATGGCCTTGATACCAAATTTACTCGGCGTGACCGGACTGTTGTCGACATTGCATTTGGCAAACTTGACCTTATCACCGAAGCTGCCGGCCAGGTCCTCTACCATAGGTGCTATGGCTTTACAGGGACCACACCAGGGTGCCCAAAAATCGACCATAACCGGTTTATCCGCCTGCAACACCTCTGTTTCAAAATTTCCATCATCAATTTCCATGATACCTTCTGCCATGATTTTTAATCCTTTCGGTAACAAGTAAAATTTGGTTCATAATAGTAATGTGCGGTTATATTGTCAACCTCGGCACCCCGGTCACCAGCCCCTATCCCTTTGCAATCCACATCCGCACCGGCCGTTTGCGGGCTTAGCCGTTTACATGCAAAAATTGAAAGAAGGTTATATTGAATGTTCGTCAGCGTGTCAATGCATAAGCGCAAATTGACTGAATCCGGTTCACCGGCAGGTAATGAGCTATCCTATGGTCGGCTGACCGGCGACTTACTTGACTTAAGCATTGATTTGAACACAGAAAAGGTGGCATAAAACAGCATCAACATGAGCTAGAGGGTTTCAATCGGAAACGCAAAGCCCTTGTTATTTAAAAGGTGCTGAAAATTCATACGATGGAAAGGCTTTGAGAATGAAAGACAAAATTCGTATCGGCGCCCTGATTTCAGGGGGAGGTTCAAATTTGCAGGCCATAATGGACAGCTGTGAAAATGGTCAGCTCAGCGGAAAGGTGACCTTTATCGGTTCCGACAACCCCCGGTCTGAAGGCCTTAAAAGAGCCGCAGCGGCTAAAATTCCCGCATTTGTTGTCGATTATGCGTCAATTATTGAGCAGGTTAAAGCCGATCCCGCTTCCGTAGCGCTGCCGGCCGACTTTGACTATGAGGACATACTGGCCAAACAAACCCTGGTTCAGGGCAGGAACGATGATAAAATTCGTTCCTTTTTATTCAGCCGCGCAATTGCCGAATCACAGCTGCTCGCTGAAATGGCCAACCATTCATATGATTTGCTGGTGCTGGCGGGCTTTATGAGAACGCTGACGCCCTATTTTATCGATCGGGTCAACCTGGATCGCAGCAACCCGCGCATCATGAACATACATCCTGCCCTGCTTCCGGCATTCCCCGGCACAGATGGATACGGTGATACCTTTCGCTACGGTTGCAAGGTTGCCGGCTGCACCGTCCACTTTATTGACTACGGCGAAGACACCGGACCGATCATCGGCCAGCGGGCATTTGCCATTGCCCCGGACGATTGCCTCGAACGCATTCGGAAAAAGGGTCTCAAGCAGGAATGGCAGCTCTATCCGGAATGCATCCAGTTATTTGCCGAAGGCCGCTTAAAAACCGTTAAAAAGAGCTTTACGCTCCCTAACGGGCGACGGCATCAACGTACAATTGTTGAAATCTTGCCGGAGTCCTCATCGTCCGCATTTCCTAAAATGGGCAGATGACAGAAGACATAGGTCAGATGTCAGAAGACAGATTGTAAAAATGGAAAATGAAACGCCCATTCTGTCCTCTGTTCTCTGTCCTCTGGGGCTAGAGGTAGGAGCGGGCGCCCACATAACGGGTTCTAAAATACTGGGTGGACAGAGATGATGTTTTGATACGGCTGCCTCTGCGCGGCGCGTGTAAAAACGTATTATTGCCCGCATAAATCCCGACATGGGAAACCTGGCTGCCTCCGGTTGTCGCAAAAAACACCAGATCACCCTTTTGCAGCTGGCGGCGGTCAATTTTTTTTCCGACCTTCCATTGCTGCTTGGATGACCGCGGCAGGTCCAGGCCATTCAAGCGATAGACCACCATCGTAAACCCGCTGCAGTCAAAACCGGTGCGGAGGGATTCACCTCCCCAACGGTAGGGCACACCGACATATCGCCGGGCTGTTTTAACGATTTTTTCCCTGAATGGCTGATTGTCTTTACGACCTTCCCGCAACGCGGCATACGCATCCGGTTTGACAATGTAAAATGATTCAATGATACCCCTGCGCTGCATGCTATCAGCTCTGCTGCGGGCACTGGCTTGGGATCTGAAGTTTTCAAAACGCACCTTATACAGCCCTGAAGCGTCAAGAAAATGATAGGCGTCTAATCCCTGGCGTTTCAATTTGGCCGTCAGGCGCACGGCATTGTCGATGTTTGCAAAGGCACCGACCTGAATGGTATAGCCCATTCGCTGCAGTTCGGGTTCTTTTGGGATGGATTCCTTGGCGCGTTGAGTGGTGCGCACGCTGCAGCCGGCCATTATCAGCAGACATGCCAAGGCACTCGGAATGATGCACCTCTTAATTGCCATTGTGGAGTGTGGTCGTCTGCGATAATTCATTTAGATATCCAATTTCAGAGATCCGATGTCAGAGGACAGATGACAAAATGTGAAGGCTAAAAAATGAAGTATCGAATCTGTCCTCTGCTGCCTACGGTGACGCGCCGATCAGAACCTTGACAATGAACGGAAAGGCGATAAAGGTCCCCAGCGAGCTTCCGAGATTGGTAAAGACCACCACCAGCAGAATGCGGGTGACGTTGTTTTTCCAGAATCCACGAACAGAGAGAATATCATCCGGCAGGGTCTCCAGGTCCCTTACTTTAGGTTTCCGCGAAAAGGCTTCCACAAGTCCCGAAACCCATCCGGCCGCAATCATGGGATTTAGTGATGTCAGCGGTGCGGCCAGGATGGATGACACAATAGTGGCCGGGTGGGCCAGGGCCATGATAGCGCCGATACCAGCCAGAATTCCGTTGGCCAGGATCCACCATAAAATCATATCCGTGCCCGCCTTTTTTCCGCCATAAAAGAATCCGGCCAGAAACAACCCGATGATGGCAGCCGGAATCAGCCACTTTAAAATATCGACCGTTTTGCTCTTGGGCGGAAGCGTTTCCAGCGCATGGATGTTGATGTCGTTCTGCCAGTGTTTTTGAATTCCGGGAATATGACCGGCGCCTACGACGGCAACGATCTTATTGCCGGGTGCCGTACGGATCTTTTCGGCCAGGTACTGGTCGCGCTCGTCAATAAGAATGGATTTTATTTCCGGCAACGATTTACCGACTTCCGTCAGCAACGTTTCCAAAACGTCCTGCTGCTTCATTTGTTCGATGTCTTCTTCTTTGATCTCATCCAGTTGCCCCAGGGACAGCATTAATTGAAAAATCAGCTTTAATTTGCTCCAGAATCCCATCACGCGCCAGGTTCTGGAAAGGGTGGTGCGGATATCGCGATCGGCAAGATGAATTTGGGCCCCCACGGATTCGGCGCTCTCGATGGCCGTTATCATTTCCTCCCCGGGTTTGACATCAAATTGTTTGGCAATTCGTTTTTGAAAGGAGGCCAGCAAGAGATTCGACAGCAGCAAAAAGGATTTTTTTTCTTTAACGATTTTGACGATATCGGTATTCTGCCAGCGATCCTTTTGCTGAATGGCCTGGAATCTGGACGAACAGAGCTCAACACAGACCGTATCGGGTTTTTCCTGCTCGATTACCGATTTAGCCAGGCGGATACTTTCTTTC
This sequence comes from Desulfobacterales bacterium, assembly GCA_050123865.1. Lineage (GTDB taxonomy): Bacteria > Desulfobacterota > Desulfobacteria > Desulfobacterales > JAHEIW01 > JAHEIW01. Next base: position 9,608 of record JASFGH010000033.1, read on the forward strand.
GAGACGTGCGCGGTCCCAACAAGGATGAAATCTTTTTCATCAAATTTCAAATAAGTTAAATTAGGGTTGTTTGTGATCATGAATTCAGTATATATTCCTTTTGGTGTTTTTTGAAGTCCCAATCATATCCGATTATTGTCGCGATGGCTATATAATATATTCCACCTTGCAAGGCAACAGACAAGCAGCCGGATATGCGCCATGTGCCGGTGGTATCGCCTCACTCTGGATGTTCTGCCATGATGATTTATGATGATAATTTTTCGTGGGAAGGATGGGGCGGTGAATTGCGCCTGGCCAGCGGTGAGTGCCGACTACGCATATTTGATTTGCAAAAGGAAAAAGCTGACGGACCGGCTTATCTCAGGCCGATGATTGTCATTGTGTCCGACATTCCGGAAAGCCGAATGTCGGTGCGCAGTTGTACCGGCCATATCGCCACCAATGTTGCTCGCCAGTTTAAGATTGAACCGGACCGGATGCTTTATATCGAGTATTATCCTGAGACGACCTACGGCGAGCGCAACGAGCACATCATCCCCGAAAAATACGATGTCGTGGATTTTACCTGGCATGAAGGCCGGGCCATCGAACCCAGATGGCGGCCCCTTAAATCGCCGATGCTGGAGGTGATCAAAGAGATCGTGGAATCGAATTAAAAGGGACGGTTGCGGTGATCGGAACGTTTATGGTGTTTGCGCCTGCTGATTGTTAAATTCTTCTTCAATCTGACGGGCTTCTTCGGCAGCCTGGCGGGCGTCTTCTACCGCCTGTCTGGCTCGCTCCTGAGCCGCTTCAGCGCGTTGTATTTCTCTTTGGATTCGTTTCCTGAATTGTTTTCTTTTTTCTTTGGTTGAGCCCAGCCGGCGGACATAGACGTCAACTTCCTGCGCAATTTGATTGGCTTGCTCGGCGGCTTCCTGGGCTGCTTTGTCCGCTTCCCGGGCACGCATTTTTGCGTCTTCGACGCGGTTTCTTTCTGCTTCCTGCTCACGTTCCTGATTGCGTTGTTCTTTTCGATTTTGCAGGGCCTGGATGTCGGCAGCCGTTTTTTCCTGGTATTCCAGCGTGTCTTTGATTTTGGACTTGGGCGGTGGCGGGGTGTCTGTTACGTGCAGATTGCCGTTTTCGTCCGTCCAGGTGTAAACCTGCCCGGCGAAAAGGTTGCCATTGAGCAAACCCGTTAGCAGCACACAGATGATAATGGCTGAAAATTTCATTTGCGCCTCCACAAAATTTAATTATATTCTTTATTTAATTCGGTGTCAAACCCCTGTGAAATCTATTCGCAATAATCTTAACAAAAAAAGTAGGAGGTTTGTCATGGCACTTGTTATCACCAGTTCGGCATTTTCCGAAGGAGAGGCCATTCCCAACCGTTATACGTGTGACGGGCCGGATGTTTCCCCGGATTTAGTGTGGAGCGGTGTCCCCGAAGGGGCCGCCAGCCTGGCGCTGATATGTGATGACCCGGATGCGCCCATGGGCACCTGGGTGCACTGGGTGCTGTTTAACATTCCTGCCGGCGCAGGCGGCTTACCGGCCGAAATACCGTCAGACGCTGCTCTGGAAAACGGTGCCCGCCATGGTACAAATGATTTTCGTAGACTGGGCTATGGAGGGCCCTGCCCGCCGGGCGGTACCCACCGCTATTTTTTTAAGCTCTATGCACTGGACACCATGCTTGAGCTGGACAGCGGGATTACCAAGGGCCAGCTGCTTGAGGCAATGGAAGGCCATATTCTGGCCGAAGGCCAGTTGATGGGCATTTACAGCCGCTAGACTTAGGTGTCAGGTGTCGGTTGTCAGGCTCTCGGTGGCCAGCTTTTAGCTCTTGCTAATCAGTAGCCACAACGGTCACATGTTTTTGTTGTTTTCTGATTCTTGTCTTATGTTCCCTGACACCTGAACACTGACACCTTATCCTAATCCGATAACTGAAAATCGCAAAACTAGCGGTCAGTGCCTATCCCAAAATTTTTGGAGACGATCGGCCAGCTGCCGGGGATTTTGTACCCTGACCGGGTCCCATTCTTCGCGGAGCAGCGTTTTATATTGATAATGCGCAAAGCGCTGATCGATTAACAGGACCACACCGCGATCATGTTCTGTTCGGATCACCCGACCGGCGGCCTGCAGAACGCGATTGATGCCCGGGTAAAGATAGGCATATTCGAAACCGGCATCCAGGGTATTGGCAAAATAGTGCTTGATGAGTTCTCTTTCCAGACAGATTCCCGGCAATCCCACGCCGACCACTACAGCACCCACCAGGCGATCGCCGACCAGGTCGATGCCTTCGCCGAAAATTCCGCCCATTACCGCAAAGCCGATAAGGGTTTTGGGGTTGTCCCGGGAAAAACGCCGTAAAAAGGCCTCTCTTTCAGGTTCCGACATACCGGGCGTTTGCAGAAGGGTCTCCATCTGCGGGTGGCGGGCTGTGAAGGCATCAAAAATTTTCCGCATGTAGGCGTAAGAAGGAAAATAAAGCAGATAATTGCCGTTTTTTTGTCCGACCAGGGCGGCAATCACTTCAGCGACCTGGTCCACAGTCCGGTCCCGCTGACGGTAGTAGGTCGAAATTTGGTCGCAGATGAACAGGCCCAGGTTCTCGCCCGGAAAGGGTGATGGCAGCATCAGCTGGGGAGCGGTCGGATCGCAGCCCAGTATTTGCTTGAAATACGCGATGGGGGTCATGGTGGCCGAAAAAAATATGGCCGTGCGGCAGCGTTGCAGGGCGCGTTCGAGATGGACGGCCGGGTCGACACAAAACAACTTAACTTTCAGGTCTTTTCCGCGTTTTTCATAACAGGTGGTGTAGCTTCGGTCATATTGGTCGGCCACCCGGATGAAGCCCGAGATGGTAAAATAAAGGCCGAGTAAGCTCTCGCGAAAGGTCGTTTTTATGTTTTTGGCCAGCCAGCGTTCGGTGATGAAAAGAAAGCTTTTCAACAAAGGGACCAGTTCTTCGGGCGGGTTCTCTTCCGCTATGGGATTGGCCGTCGCTTCGCATCTTTTGCGTGTCTTGACCAGCCATGCATTAATACGGCCAAGGCTTTTAAATACCTGCGGCAGCTGTTTCTTTAGCTGTCGGCGAACGTCTAATACCGGCTGTTTGAATATTTCCGCCGAAAACATTTCCCGCGAACGATCCACCAGATTGTGCGCTTCATCGATCAAAAAGATATAGGCACCGTTTTCTTCCTGAAAAAAGCGGCGCAAATAAACCCGTGGATCAAAACTGTAATTGTAATCGCAGATGATGCAATCGGCCCACAGAGACAGCTCCAGGGAGAATTCAAACGGGCATACCCGATATGTTCTGGCGGTGTCGATAATCTGTTCGCGGGTAAAGGCTTCCTGTTTGAAAATCCATTCGACGGCAGCATTAATACGGTCATAGTGGCCTTTGGCAAATTCGCATTCATCCGGCTGGCAGGCACTCTGGGGACAAAAGCAGATCTTGTCCTTTGCCGTCAGGGTTAACGATTTGAGCCGGAGGCCCTTGGCCCTTAATTCGGCAATGGCTTTTTCAGCCACTATCTGGCCGGTCGTGCGTGCGGTCAGGTAGAAAATCTTCTGGTCACGTTTTTCAACAAGGGATTTAACAGCCGGATAGAGCACGGCGATGGTTTTGCCAATACCGGTGGCCGCCTGAACCAGCAATTGTCCGCCCTTGCGAATCGTGCGGAATGCTTGCACCGCCATCTGACGCTGCCCGGGCCGGTAGGATGCAAAAGGAAATGCTAAATTCTGAATGGATGAATCCCGGCAGTCGGACCAATCAACAAGGGTTGCGGCCCATTTTAGGTATCGGGTCACCAGGTCGTTGAAAAAGATTTCCAGTTCTGACAGGCGATACGTGCGCTTGATTTCACTGAGGTTGTTGGTATCAATCTGATAATACGTCAGCTGGATGGTAACCTCATCCATCTGATTGTGGCGTCCGTATATGTAAGCGTAGGTTTTGGCCTGGCCCCAGTGGACCGGGTTTTCATTTTTTTTGTAATAAGCCGGGTCGCGCGAGGTGGTTTTTATTTCTTCGATGATGGTGCCATCGGGTTCGGCAAATACGCCGTCAATGCGGCCGCCGATATTCAGACGGAATCGGTCGGTTTCAATCTCATAAGAGATCGCCACTTCGGGTTGATAGGTGGCCGGGCGAGAGTTTTGAATTTTTTGATGGGCCCGAATCGCCTCAACCGGGCGGTTGGCTCCCAGAAACTCAAAAGCCAGATCCCCGGACCGAAGCACATATTCGACCAGTTCCCGTACCGCAATTTTCAGTTCGCGTCGCAATCGATTTTTAATGGTACGCTCAATTCAGGTTTGTCTTGGATGGAAGCGCGGACGGGCATAAAGCCCGCCCGCGCCCAATGTTGTCTGATCGATTTAGCAGGGGCGGGGTTTATCCCCGCCCGTTAGTGGATTTATCTGAATATGAGTCTCAAATCAAGAAAGAATCTGATTTAGAATCAGAGATACTTATTCTTTGACCACAAAATGAACGCGCCTGTTTTTGGCGTGGTCCGCCTCGGTTTTGCCTGTGGCAACGGGTCGCTCTTTTCCGAAACTGACCGGTATCAGCCGCTCTCTTTCGATGCCTTCTCGGATTAAGAACGACTTTACCTCACCAGCGCGGCGATCCCCAAAGGCAATGTTGGTTTCCCGCGTACCGCGTTCATCGGTGTGGCCTTCGATGATTACTGTAACATCCGGGTATTTCTTCAAGAATTCGGCTTTGCGATACAATAGCGTGCGGGCCTGCGGCTGTAGGTGGTAGCTTCCTCTTTTAAAATATATATCTTCATACGTAAACTGCCGCTTGGCCGCCTGAAACGTGCGCTGTTCGGCTTCTTTGCGTTTACGTTCAGCTTCCAGTTCTTTCTGCCGATCCATTTCGGCCTGATCTACAGCAGGGCTGGGTTGTTTTTCGACGGATGTTGCCTTTTTGGCGCAGGCCGGAATAACAGCCATAGCCGGGATCATCAGTAAAAGGATGACGCCCCTTTGCAGTTTTTTGTACATGCTGTCCTCCTCACATAAATGGGTAAAATCTCGGCATCAGGTTGGTCTGTGGGGTTTATTGCTGCCGGTCTTTGCTGCTAAATTACTTAGATTATAGTATAAAAATGAAAAAAAGTAAATTATATTCATCCCAGTGCCAGCATGCGGGTACCGCCATCTCTCCTGGCAGGTGCTATTTGGAAAAGATCTCATTATTTTGTAAAAGGGCTTGACAAGGCCCTTTTTTATGTTATAGTTCATGGCATGAACGAAATTCTAAAGCGATCGTCAACGGATCAAGCGGACGAGGTGCCGGACTATCAATTA
>JASFGH010000034.1:0-14906 GCA_050123865.1 Desulfobacterales bacterium
CCCTTGTTAATCACTTTTTTCAATGATTTTGAAATTTTGAGTTGATCCGGGTACAATATCAGCCGCGGATCTGGAGACCACCACATAATTGGCTCATTTTCAGAATACCAGGGGAATATGCCCATGCGATAGGCCAGCAGCAGCCGCTCCAGGCTTAAATCACCGCCGACAGCCAGAAGACCCTCCTGGGCAGCGAGCTTGGGGGAAGGAAATATCAATTCATTTGATAGAAGGTAAACAGGCATCCATTTTAGTCAATTGGTTAAACAGTTGACTGGTTAAATATTAGCTGCACCATCCAAGCATGGGGATTCCGTGCAGAAGCATATTGACCACTTAATCATTTAACAAATTAACCAAAATTGAAAGTTAGCTTGTCGTCGGACAGATCAAGGGATACCAGGCCGCCGTTTTGAAGATCGCCGAAAAGGATTGCATCGGAAAGCTTATCTTTGATCTCCGTTTGAATAACCCGGCTCAGGGGTCTGGCACCATAGGTTGGATCATGCCCTTTTTCGGCCAGCCAGGTACGCACTGCCGGTGAAATTGTCAGAGCGACCTTTTTAATGGCCAGTTGCTGATTCAACTCCGCGATGAATTTGTCGACGATCATTTCCATGATCTCTAAATTAAGGGCATTAAAGGTAATGGTTTCATCCAACCGATTTCTGAATTCAGGGCTGAATAGCTTTTCAATGGCCTTTTTGCCTTTGGATTGGGCGTCTTTATGCGTCTGGCCAAAGCCGATGTTGGCCGCACTCATCTCTCTTGAGCCGGCATTTGAGGTCATCATCAAGATCACATTTCGAAAATCAGCCTTGCGCCCGTTATTGTCGGTCAAAGTGGCATGATCCATGACCTGAAGCAAAATATTGAAAAGGTCCGGGTGGGCTTTTTCAATTTCATCCAGCAGCAAGACGCTATGGGGATGTTTGCGGATCCCGTCGGTCAGTAATCCACCCTGATCGAATCCGATGTAACCCGGTGGCGCACCAATCAAACGGGCCACTGCGTGCTTTTCCATATATTCGCTCATGTCAAAACGCATGAACTCCACACCCAGAATGCGGGCTACCTGCAAAGATACCTCGGTTTTACCAACCCCGGTGGGGCCGGTAAATAAAAAGCAACCGACCGGGCGTTCCGGAGAACCGAGGCCTGCACGCGAACGTTTGATGGATGTCACCAGCGCCCGGATGGCATCATCCTGGCCAAATACCACCTCTTGCAATCCCGCTTCCAGATTCTCAAGCTTGGCGCGATCGGAGGTGGTGACACTCTGGGTTGGCACCCGCGCCATTTTGGCAATGATTTTCTCAATATCGGCCGGATTAATTTTTTTGCGCCGGATAGACCCCGTAAGCCTGATAAAGGCGCCGGCCTCGTCAATAACGTCAATGGCCTTATCCGGTAAAAACCGATCTCTCAAATATTTGGTCGACAGCTCCGCTGCCGCCTTCAGGGCCGCATCGGTATAAACAATTCCGTGATGCTCCTCATAGCGGGATCTCAGACCTTTGAGGATTTGAACCGTTTCCGAGACCGGCGGCTCCATGATTTCAATTTTCTCAAATCGTCTTGAAAGCGCGCGATCTTTTTCAAAATGGTTCTTGAATTCCTCAAAAGTTGACGAACCAATGCACCGTATTTCACCGCTGGCCAGCACCGGTTTTAAAATATTGGAAGCATCCATTGAGCCACTGCTGGTAGCGCCCGCACCGACAATCGTATGGATTTCATCAATAAATAAAATAGCTTTGGATTTCTTTTGCAGCTCGGAAATAACACCCTTGAGGCGCTGCTCAAAATCACCCCGGAATTTCGTGCCGGCTAATAGTCCTCCCAGATCCAGGGAAAATATCTCCATATCCTTGAGTAGGTCCGGGACTTCTCCTTTCTGGATTTGTTGGGCCAGCCCCTCCGCCATCGCTGTTTTACCCACACCGGGATCACCGACAAAAACCGGGTTGTTTTTGCGCCTGCGGCACAACACCTGCATCGTACGCTCCAGTTCGGTCGTGCGTCCGATCAGGGGGTCCAGTTTGCCTGCAGCGGCAAGCTCTATCAGGTTAAGGGTAAACTGTTCCAGCGGATTGGCCTGCCGACGGCGTTCTTTTTCCTCTTTGCCGGGCCTAACCAGTCTGTCGGGACTGTCGCCGAATGAATCTTTGGTAAGGTTATGGGAAATGTAATTGAGCACATCCAGGCGTGTAATACCCTCTGAGCTTAGAAAATATTCAGCATGCGAGTCTTTTTCAAGAAAAATAGAGGCCAGAACATCCGCAACGGCAACTTCCTGTTTCTCGGCTGAACGTGCGTGATTAACCGCTCGCTGGATGACCCGCTGGAACCCGATGGTCTGTTGCAGCACATAATCATTTCCCTTCGGAATGCGCTCAATTTTTTCATCAAAAAAATTTTCAAGCGCATCCAGAAGACTCTCCACGTCGCCGCCGCAGTTTTCGATAATCTCAATGCCATTCGGATCGTTGAGGATGGCAAACAGAATATGCTCGATGCTGACGTACTCATGGCGTCTTTTTTTGGCTTCCTTAACGGCAAATCCAAGTGTTGCACTGAGTTCCTTGCTGATCATGATTTACTCTCTTTCAATTGTGCATTTTAACGGAAAGCCTCTTTCGCGAGCAAGCGCTTCGACCGTATTGACTTTAGTTTCCGCCAATTCGAATGGATATATCCCGCACAATCCAACACCGGTGCGGTGCACGTTTAACATAATTTGAGTTGCGTCTATCACCGTTTTATGAAACACAAACCGCAGGACCTCGACGACAAAATCCATGGTGGTGTAGTCATCGTTCAATAACAAAACCTTGTACATTGAAGGTTCTTTAACCTTCTTTTTTGTCTTTGAACGAACACCTTCTTCCAGTTCGGTATTGAATTCTCCCATGGATACACTCCAACCTAAAGTAATCGTTTCAAATTAAAGCGTTTCCACAGTCGTTCCGATTCGGTTGATGCATCTATAATAATCATCTGAATCATCGCTTGTAAAGGGGCGGAAAATAATTTTGTTTCGAGCGGCTTTAGCGCCCGCAACATTTTTTGTACTTCTTGCCGCTGCCGCACGGGCACGGGGCATTGCGTCCGACTTTTTTGGCCTTGCGCCGGGCCGGTTTGAGTTTGGCCGGCCCCTCGCCCCCTGAAAAGGACAGCTTCTGTTCTTTGGGGGCCCGGAGGTCATCGATCTTTTTGGGCTCTTCAATCTGGATGCGAAATAAAATCGCGAGGGTCTCTTCTTTGACCCGGGCAATCATTTCATTGAACATCTCAAAGCCCTCTTTTTTGTATACGAGCAATGGATTTTGCTGGGCATAACCCCTCAAACCAATGCCTTCTTTAAGATGATCCATGGATAGCAAATGGTCTTTCCACAGGCCGTCCACCGTTTGCAGCATGACCACACGCTCCAGTTGTCTGAAATCTTCAGGGCCAATGGCCGATTCGCGTTGATCGTAAAGCGTATGGGCAGCTTCAAAAATCAAATCCGCCAGTGACTGCTCATCAAGGTCTTCCAGCGCCTCCTCACTGTCGACATTTAAATGAAAATTAAACTGCTTAAAGACAGCTTCACGAATGCTCTTAAGATCCCACTGTTCAGATACCGCATTTTCACCGATGGCGTCGGCGGCGATTTCCTCGGCTTTTTCGCGGATCATTTCAATAATGGCGGGCTTTAAGCTTTTGCCGTCTAAGGCTTCGCGACGTTGTCGATAAATCACCTCCCGCTGCTGATTCATGACATCGTCGTATTCAAGCAGCTGTTTGCGAATTTCAAAATTGTGCCCTTCCACCCGGCCCTGAGCGTTTTCAATCGCGCGACTGATCATATTGTGTTCAATCGGCTCGCCATCGGGCATGCCTAGCTTTTCCATGATGCCGGTTATGCGTTCGCCGCCGAATATCCGCAACAGATCGTCTTCTAATGCCAAATAAAATCGTGAGGAGCCGGGATCGCCCTGTCTGCCGGAGCGGCCCCGCAACTGGTTGTCAATCCGGCGGCTTTCGTGCCGCTCGGTGCCGATGATATGCAAACCACCAACGTCGGTAACCCCCTCACCCAGTACAATGTCCGTGCCGCGGCCGGCCATGTTGGTTGAAATCGTTACGGCGCCTGCCTGCCCGGCCATGGCAATGATTTCGGCTTCCTTTTCATGATTTTTAGCGTTCAGCACGGAATGTTTGATTCCCCTTTTTTTCAGCTTCTTACTGAGGCTTTCAGAAACGTCGATTGAAATCGTGCCGACCAGAACCGGTTGGCCGCTGTCGTGCAGTTCCTTTATTTCACCTATTACCGCATCAAACTTTTCTTTGCGGGTTTTATAAATTGCATCCGGAAAATCATCCCGGATCATCGGCATATTGGTGGGAATCACCATGACGTCCAGATCGTAAATCTTTTTAAATTCGGCCGCCTCGGTATCGGCGGTACCCGTCATGCCGGCGAGCTTATCGTACATGCGAAAGTAATTCTGAAAAGTGATGGTGGCCAGCGTCTGGTTTTCATTTTCAATTTTAACATTCTCTTTGGCTTCCAGGGCCTGGTGCAACCCTTCACTGTACCGGCGGCCGGGCATGAGGCGGCCGGTAAATTCATCAACGATGATGACTTCTCCATCTTTGACAATGTAGTCAACATCGCGCTTGAACAGCGTATGCGCCTTCAACGCCTGGTTGATATGGTGCAGCAGCTCGATATAGCGCGGGTCGTATAGATTGTCCACTTTCAACAGCTGTTCGCAGCGGGCGACACCATCTTCAGTCAGGGTTGCGGAGCGCGCTTTTTCATCAATGCTATAATGTTGATCGGCGGAAAGCCTCGGAATCAAGCCGTTTACCTGGTAATAAAGATCCGTTGATTTTTCAGCCGGGCCTGAAATAATCAGGGGTGTGCGGGCTTCGTCGACCAGAATGCTGTCGACCTCATCAACGATGGCAAAGTTAAGCTGGGGTTGGACCAGTGACCGGCGGTCAAATTTCATATTGTCTCTGAGGTAGTCAAAACCAAACTCATTATTGGTACCGTAAGTAATGTCGGCCGCGTAGGCGGCCTGGCGTTCGGCATCGTCCAATCCATGAATAATCGTACCCATGGAAAGACCCAGGAATCGATAAATATGTCCCATCCAGTCGGTATCCCGTCGCGCCAGATAATCGTTGACCGTCACAATATGGACGCCTTTTCCGGTTAATGCATTCAAATACGCCGGCAAGGTCGCCACCAGGGTTTTACCCTCACCTGTTTTCATTTCTGCGATTTTGCCTTCGTGCAGTACGATGCCGCCAATCAACTGAACATCAAAGTGGCGCATTTTCAATGTCCGCAGCGATGCCTCTCTGACTGCCGCGAAGGCTTCGGGCAACAGTTCCTCAAGGGGTTCTCCCCGGTCAATGCGTTCTTTAAATTGGGCTGTCTGCGCTTTGAGTTCATTATCACTCATGGCCTGAACTGCAGGTTCTAAGGCATTGATGCGTTCAACCTGGGGCTGAATCCGTTTTAATTCCCGTTCGTTTTTACTGCCGAAGACTTTGGTTAATGCGTTGAGTATCATTTTGCGAGCGACCCTCTGATTCCGTTATATTTGAGATTCTAATCTATAGGTGAGAATTATACCAAATTTGAGGTTTGTCTCAATAACAAAATTGTGCGCAAATGCGCAGATCCTTTTTATGAATGGTTCAAATATAACTGCGGTGAGCACCGGATGCAAGGTCAATGGGGTAGATTACAGGATGTGATCGAACCTGCGCTATGGCAATCCAGCCGGCGGACGCACGCATATGTGTCGATAGAGCCGGTTTTGGGAAATATCGGATATGGGCTTTTCTGATCGTTTTAATTCAGGATGTACTTTGTCGGATTTACGGGTATTCCGTTCAAGCGAACTTCGTAATGGACATGCGGTCCGGTGCTGCGGCCGGTATTTCCGACCAGGGCAATGGGTTCCCAGCGATTGACTTTTTCCCCGCGCTTTTTCAGAAGTTTCTGGCAGTGTCCGTACCGGGTCACCATTCCGTGGCCGTGATCGATGATAATGGTTTTACCCAGCAAGCCTTTGTTGCCTGTAAAAATGACGACACCGTCTGCGGTCGACATGATGGGGGTGCCTTCGCGGCAAGAAATGTCATATCCATGGTGAAATTCCCTTTGTCCGGTAAAAGGCGATCGCCGGAAGCCGAACTTGGAAGTCACCCAGGACTTTTCTGCCCCTGAAATCGGACGGATGGCCGGTGTGGAGGCCAGCAGGTTTTGTTGATCTTCCAGGGATTTAAGAAGGGATTCGAATTCGTATTGCTGATGGATGGAAGCGCGATTGAGTTCATCGATCTGCTCGTGCATATCGCGCATCAGGCTGTTGTGTTTTTCCATCAATGGAAGTCGGGTATCCAGGTCTTCGGGGACAGAACCGCCGACGCCGAATAAACTTTTCGATTCGTCCGTTTTTTCAATATTGGCAATAATGCGGATCTTTGTCTCAAAATTATTGAGCGCCACCAGTTTGCTTTTCAAAGAATTGATCTCGTTGGCGAATTCTTGAATCTGTTTGCGCTGAATCTGAATCTCGCCCAGCTCGCTGGTCAGATAAACCTCACGGGATTGTAAGTGCTGGGTGGTATTTTTGAGCTGAAAATAATCGTAGATGACATAACCAAAAACCGTGAAACAGGCCAGAATCAATACGGCAACCAATCGAATGACCGTCTTGGAGGCACAGAATTGCTTTGCCGGCGCACCGCTATTGCTGAGTACAACAAAAGAAATTTTCTTTCGCATGACAGTATACCTTGAAACTGATTTTGAATTTGCCCGAATTAAAAACATTCCCAAAGCTGTCCCGGCTTAGAACCGGAGACGATTGGGTCCAACGGGTATGGGAAAGATGTTTGAGCGACAGGTATTTTGGGATTGTTTGGTATCATATCCGCAATGCGCCTGTCAAGAGTGCAAGCAGCTTTGGTAATTCGGCTCTGCCGACCTGATTATTTTACCATACCCGTAGGCACAAACGAAAAAAGAACGTCTCTCGGCCTGATCACCCAAAAGCGTTCTCTTTAAACATTATCGGCAACCTGGCAGTCTTGGCCGCTAAGGCGTTAGACCCATGGTTTTGCGTCGCCATCTTTCGGTGACTTTGCCCTTTCAAATATCAAAATGGTCCTAATAACAATATATTTGGGTGCAATTTATTTGTCAATATGTAAATATTTCGTTCTATGTGCTATATCGGCCCCCCGTCATGCGAACTTTAGCTTTTTTTAGCAGGTTTACGGGGTGTCATTATTCCAGACCGAGCTTAAATTTAAGGGATTTGAGGGTATTTTTCATCAACATCGTAACCGTCATGGGTCCTACACCACCGGGAACCGGGGTGATCGAACCCGCAATTTCCTTGGCCTCATCAAAATCCACATCACCTTTTAAAATCGCAATTTTTTTACCCGTTTTTTCACTGATTTTTTCACCGACACGGTTAACACCGACATCAATCACGCACGCCCCTGGTTTAATCCACTCGGGTTTGACCAGGCCCGGAACACCGGCAGCCACAATCAGGATATCGGCCCGCTTGCAATGGGCGGCCAGATCCTTGGTGCGGGTGTGAACTACAGTAACGGTTGAATTGGCGCCATCACCTTTTTGCAGCATCATATTGGCAATCGGTTTTCCAACAATGTTTGAGCGACCCACAACAACCACTTCGGCCCCGCTGGTCTCCACTCCGGCGCGCACGATCATTTCTTGAATTCCGGCGGGCGTACAGGGCGGAAATTTCACTTCCTTGCCCCCTATCATCAAGCGGCCGACATTTACCGGATGGAATCCGTCCACATCTTTGTCCGGATCGATGGCGTTCAGTACCTTTTTTTCATCCAAATGCTTGGGAAGCGGAAGTTGGACCAGAATGCCGTTAATCGAATCATCGTTATTATATTTGTCGATCAGGCTCAGCAGATCTTCCTCGGAAATGTCCTCAGATTGGCTATCTTGAATCTCTTTGAAGCCCAGCTGATTGGCGGTTTTAATTTTAAGGGTAACATAAGAAATGGAGGCTGGATTTTCCCCGACCAATATGGTTACCAGGCCGGGAACAGCGCCGTGTTTTTCTTTGATTTCTTTTACTTCATCGGAAATTTCTTTTAGAATCTCTTCGCGGATCTCTGTTCCCTTGATCAACTTTGCTGTCATCTTTGTCCTCCTTTCAAAATTGTTTGTTAGACGCTTAATCCGTTACATACAATTCATTCTATACAAAAAGTCAATAACTAATAACAAATAAATCCGTATTAGAGCGGATACGGTACGGGATTCAAACCGATGGTTTCATCTAAACCCAGCATGATGTTCATATTTTGGACCGCCTGGCCGGCAGCGCCTTTTACCAGATTATCGATGGCGGATATAAGGATCAGGCGGTTGCTGTTGGGATCCAGCCGGAATCCGATATCACAGAAATTGGTACCCTTGACATGCAAGGTATCGGGTCCCCGCCCATCAGGGCATAAACGAACAAACGTATGATTTGCGTACGTGTTTTGCAGGCATTTGCGAATATCCACCTCCTGCAATTTGCTGCTTGGAGAAGCGTAGATCGTGGTTAGCATGCCCCGGCTCATGGGAACCAGATGCGGGACAAATATCAGTTCAACCGGCCGGCCGGCTTCCCGGCTCAATATGACGTTCATCTCCGGATTGTGACGATGGCTGGCAATCTTATAGGCCTTAAATGATTCGTTGACTTCACAATAATGACTGGTGATGGACAGGGACCTTCCGGCACCGCTGACGCCGGATTTTGAATCGACAATCAGGGTATCCAGGTTCAACAGCTTTTTCCGGACCAGCGGAATCAAAGGCAACAGCGCACTGGTCGGGTAACAGCCCGGATTGCCAATCAGGTCAGCAGTACGAATGGCGTCAGCATAAATTTCGCTTAAACCATAAACGGCCTGATCGAGCAAATCCCTGGCCGTATGCGGCTGGTATGCGGATTCGTAAACAGCAGGATCATTAAAACGAAAATCTGCGGATAAATCCACCACCCGAACCCCACGCTCCAGAAACTGCGGCACAAGGGTCATGGGCAGTTGGTGCGGCAGCGCCAGAAAAACAATCTCTGCCCGATCACAAACGTTTTCGACATCCAGTTCCTCGCAGGTTAAGTTGACGCACCCGGCCAATGCCGGGTAAACCCGGTCGAATTTAACCCCAGCAAATTGGCGTGACGTCAAAATACTCAGTTCTACCCGAGGATGCCCGCCAAGGATTCTGACCAGCTCCGCCCCCGCGTAACCGGTGGCACCGACAATACCCACCCGCACCATAAAGCCCCCTGGCTCCAATAGCTTATCTGCAACACAAAACGGTGATTTTGCTTAAATTTGATCTTCTACCAGATAAAGGCGTTGGCTTCAAGTGGATTCAGTCAGATCCAGAGAGTGATTACGGGGCTGGGTATTTGAGAACCGGATACCAGGCACCGGATGGAACGGCGGATTCAGCTTTTGCCATACCTTCAGGCACAGGTTGTATCCTCCAGAACAAGAACCCAACCGGCATTACCTGAAGATAGAGATATAAGCGATAGGCTGGTACGGATCGTACGATTTTTAAAGTCTGACAGAAAGCTCATTTGGGTCCGATCAGGCAGTTGTGCAACCTGCTTGAGGGCGCTGCCCAGTTTGGGCTTGGTTTCCAACTGGAAAATATCAAGCACCGGGTGATTGAGGACATCCATCGGGGATTTGCCGAGGATTTCAAGGGCAGCGGGGTTTGCGTTCACAATGCGGGCGTCGGTGTCGACCACGATAACACCGACAGCCATACTTTCAATAATCGCCTGATGAAATTTCAGAGCGTTTAGCAGTCCAACGGCATCGCGCCTGGGATAGACGCCGCCGGTTTGCATTACTTTAACCTGATCCGGCGGGGATTGCGGTTGCGTTTCAATTTCCGCCATAAGCCCGTTTAACTGGACGGTCAGCTTGTCAATCGGTCCTTTGGCCATATAATAATCAGCACCGATTTCATTGAGGCTGCCGAGTTGCTCGACCATTACGCCCGATAAGGCCACAATCGGAAAATGATTGGGTCCGTATTTGAGGCGCACAAAATCAATAAACTGGCTGCCGTCGACTTTGGGCATCACCAGATCCACAAACATTACATCATGCGGCAAGTCTTCCAACTTGGATATACCCTCTTTGCCGTCATATGCTTTGGTGACGGCATAACCCCGTTTGGAGAGCAATTCGCTGACAAATTCCACAAAAAAATAATCTGCATCCACCACCAGAGCTTTTTTTTCCATATCTTTCACCTTTGAGGTTTATTCGATGCAGACCCGGCGAACTTCACGCATATCCGAAATGCCTTTAAAAACTTTGTGAATGCCGTCCTGCTTCAATGTCGTCATCCCATCTTTGACCGCCTGTATGGCCAGATCCTGGGAGGTTGCCTGCTTTTTAATCAACAATTTTATCTCCGGTGTGCCTTCAATTAATTCATGGATGCCCATCCGCCCCAAGTAACCGGAACCATTGCATTTCTCGCAGCCGAGCGAACGATGCAGTTCAAAGCTGGAATCATACTCGACACCCAATGCCGGGAACGATTTTTTGCCGTAGTCCCTGACGATAAAGTCAAACTCTTCTTGATCCGGGTGGTAAGTCTCAATGCAATCAAGGCATAATTTTCGAACAAGACGCTGGGCCAGTACTGCCAGGAACGAATCCGCGATGTTCAGCGGATTCATGCCCATATCCAGCAACCGGGTGAGAGTCTCGGGGGCATTGTTGGTATGCAGCGTAGACAACACCAGATGGCCGGTCAAGGACGCCTCGATGGCGGTGGCGGCTGTTTCACGATCCCGCATTTCGCCGATCATGATGATATCCGGGTCGAGCCGCAAAAAGCCGCGCATGATTTTCGCAAAATCCAGTCCGATTTTCGGTTTCACCTGTACCTGTCTTAACCCGGCCTGGGTAATCTCGACAGGGTCCTCGGCGGTCCATATTTTGACATCGGGTTGGTTGATACTTGCCAACGCCGAATGCAGGGTGGTTGTCTTACCCGAACCGGTCGGGCCCACGCATAGAATGAGACCGTAAGGACGCCTAATGGTTCGTTTCAGAACTTCTAAATTACGCTCACTGAATCCGAGTTCGTCCAATTTAAGGGTTCCCGATTTGGTTAAAATACGCAAAACCGCATCTTCAAATCTACCCGTGGTGGGCATGGTCGATACCCGCAGTTCAAATTCAGGGATACCCTTGCGCTTGAAGCGTATTTTGCCGTCCTGGGGCAGGCGTCGCTCTGCAATGTCCAGATCGGCCATAATCTTTAATCGTGATACGATTGCCGGTGCCATGGTATTCGGCACCTGGATGTACTCGTGGCAAAGCCCATCGGTGCGAAATCGAATGGTGGTTTTGCGGCTGATGGCTGATGGTTCAACATGGATATCGGAGGCTTTGTTACGAAAGGCGGTAACTAAAACCTGATCCACAAATTTGACCACCTGGCTGGAAGATTCATCCAGGCCGGCTGAATCTTCCTCAAGCTCCTCTTCTTCTTCAAAGGAAATATCCGGAATGATATCGTCCAGGTTTTCGTAAGCATTTTCAGTTAGCTTTTCGACTTTCGGATCGAAGAAATGATTGATAAAACTTTCAATATCCTCTTTGAACCCAACCGAGAAATTGATCTTCTGATTGGGCATCAGGGCTTTGATGTGATCGGTTTTACGAAGATCCTTGGGGTCGTCGACTAAAATTTCAACGCCTTTTTTACTCCATTTCAACGGCACCCAGACATAATACAGCAAGAACGATTTCTTCAAATTGTTGGTCAGCTCGACCGGAACCACAACTTCCGGATCGAAACTGCGAAACGGCAGGCCATAAAACAGCGACAGGGATTTGCCGACTTCCTCCTTTTTGACTTTAAAGCGATCCGTTAGAACAAATTCAATGCTTTTGCCGGCCTTTTTAGAAATCGCCAGGGCGTCCTGAAGTTGATTGGTCGTGACTAAATTATGGTGTAAAAGGTAATCGTATCTTGAACTCGTTGACATGCTCGATTTCAAAGATTCGATTTTCCCTGAAATCTCTTGATTTTGGGGGTCAATTTTGGCTGCGGTTTCGAATAACTCAAGGGCCTTGTCGCTCTGTTCGCGCTTTTCCATCTCACAGCCCAGCCAGAACTGAATCTGGGCGGTTTCTTTGTCATTTAAGTTGTGCTGATTAATAACTTTATGCGCTTTCTTGACGACTTCCTGGGCCTGTTGGGTTTGGAGCAGACAGGTTAAATAATCCAATACAATCTGGGCGGGCGAATAATCTAATTTTGAGTAGTCGGATTTTCCGAAATCAAACTTCAGGAGCTTTTCATACTCAAGGATTGCTTCTTCGACCAGCCCGAGTTCTTTCAAAGCGCGGGCCCCATCCAATATCGTCGGGACATCATCGTGTAGCGACAGGTTTTTTCGAAAAAGGGATATATCTTCTGCTGACAGCCCTTGACTTTCTGCCATTTCACGGCGCTCTAATTCTTTACGTAAATTTCCGATTTTATTTTTTATACTTCCGATGTCGCTGGTGTCTTCAGCGGAAGATAGGACGAGCACCTCTTCATAGAGGGTTAACGCCTCTTCTATCATCCCCATTGAATGACAGGTATCAGCCTCTTTGATTTTTAGCTTGACATCAGTTTGTTCAACCAGCTGTGCCTTGCTCATAATTTTTTTCCGACCTTTGTTAAGCGCGCAGACGTTCTTAGGGGACTTGCTGGGCAGGCAATTTAGCACAAATTTAAAAATATACCCCCATGGCCAAATTCACCGGGGCGACACCCTGGTCCGGCAACTCACCCAAACCCATTACCGCTATCGGCTGCTTTAAAAAAAACTTTAGGGGGGTTAAGCTCAGTCGGATTATTCATCGTTTAAGCGCAAAGGAGGGATGATTAGCTTGACAGAATTTTAATTCCATTTATAATTTTATTAGCGAATATGCCCGACGGATATCCGGCAGAGCTGCATCTGGACAAGAACGGTGACTTATCCTAAAATGGCACTCGACAAGTAACGGGGATAGACATGCCAATATATGAGTATGAACATGTTCAAGGGGCGTGTAAATTGGGGAAAGTGTTTGATTTCAAACAAACATTAGAGGATGCTCAACTGACTCAGTGCCCTGAGTGCGGAGGCCCGGTTCAAAAAATCATTTCGCGAATCAATATCAGCTGCCCAAAAACCAACAGCGAACTGCGTGATCTGGGTTTTACCAAGCTGGTTAAGCGGGACGATGGCGTCTATGAAAATGTTACCGCCCGCGGCAGCGACAGCCGTTACATGGAGCGGGGCAAGCCGGAAACCATACCGGATTTGAGTAAAACGATCGGCGATTAAAATTCAAAAGCGACGCTTTTGAATCTTATTTGACCAGCTTCGCCACTAAAAATCCGGCGTTCTTCCGTCGAATAAACAGATTAACCGCTTCACCAGGCTCAATGTCGCGCAAAAGCGATTCATATTCTGAAGTATTTTTGACCGGTCGGCGATTGATTTCCTTGATGATGTCTCCGACACGCACATCAGCGCCATCTCCTTTGCTGCCGCTTTCCACCTGTGTGACGATGACGCCGGCGCTTTCATCGATGTTGAACCGCTGGGCAATTTCAGGTGTCAAATCCGACACGCGAATTCCGAATTCTTCTGTCTGCTCGGGGGGGCGCCCCGGACCGGCCAGCCTTTCTTCAGGACGTTTGGCAATTTTGACTTTGAAGGTTTTTGCTTTGCCGTCGCGCAGTATCTTTATTTTTGCGCTGTCATTTACCGGAATCTTTGCAATGATGCTCGTTAGCTGGCGGCTGGTTGTTATCTTTTCACCATTTACGGCAAGAATAATATCTTTGGGTTTGATGCCCGCTTGATCTGCCGGATCGCCTTCAAAAACATCAGCCACAAATACACCTTTCTTGCTCTCGATGTTATAATATTCGGCCAGTTCAGCGCTCAAATCTTGAATGGCGACCCCGAGCCATCCCCGAATCACTTCGCCTTCATTTTTAAGCGCCACGATGATATCCCGGGCCAGATTGATGGGAATGGCAAAACCGATTCCCTGGCCGCTGGCCACAATGGCAGTATTGATACCCACCACTTCACCCAGCATATTCAGCAAAGGCCCACCGCTATTGCCCGGATTAATGGAGGCATCGGTCTGGATAAAGTCATCATATGGGCCTGAACCGATGACCCGGCCCTTGGCGCTGACAATTCCGGCTGTTACTGTTTGCTCGAGCCCGAAAGGGCTGCCGATGGCCACCACCCATTGACCGACTTGAAGAGCATCGGAATCGCCAAGCTTTACCGTCGTAAAATTTTGGTTAGATTCAATTTTCAACAGAGCGATATCGGTATTGGGGTCCCGTCCAACAATTGCGGCATTGAACTCACGTTCGTCTTTGAGTTTGACCTTTATTTGGTCCGCATCTTCGATGACATGGTTGTTCGTCACGACATAGCCAGCCTTGTCAATGATAAAGCCCGAACCAAGGCTGGGCTGTTTGAATTCTTTCTGCATTTCGTCGCCGAAAAAGCGCTCAAAAAAATCTTTAAATGGACCTTCTTTACCCCAGGGATCACGTTGAAATTGGCGAAAGACCGGCCCGCCGCCTTTAATGGTTTTTACGGTCCGGATGTTGACCACCGCCGGACTCACTAACACTGCCAGTCGATTGAAACTAGCGGGTGCACTGAAATAAGGCGTTTCTTTGGCATAAGCACTGTTGCCCCAGGTATCGTAAGCGATGTCATGAAACCCAACGATCACGGCAAGCATGATTAAAACCGGGGCTAACTTTAACATTTTCCCAA
>JASFGH010000035.1:0-14607 GCA_050123865.1 Desulfobacterales bacterium
AGTGGAGCTACCGGTTCCGGATTTAAAACCCGGTGAAGCCCTGGTTGAGGTCGCCGGTTGTGGCGTCTGTCACACCGATCTGGGGTATTTTTATGATGGCGTGCACACGGTTTCAAAACCGCCCCTAACACTCGGGCATGAAATTTCCGGTACGGTGGTTGCCGGCGACGAGCCGTGGGTCGGCAAAGAAGTCATTATTCCGGCGGTCATGCCCTGCCGCCAATGCATCCTCTGCAAAACCGGTCGGGGCAACCGCTGTCTCAATCAAAAAATGCCGGGCAACAGCCTTGGGCCGTACGGCGGATTTTCAAGCCATATCCCGGTGCCCAGTGTGGATCTCTGCGAAGTCAAAAACAGGGGCGACATCCCGCTGGAACATCTGGCGGTGGTGGCCGATGCCGCGACCACGCCCTATCAGGCGGCTAAAAGAGCTGATTTTCAACCCGGAGACAACGTGGTGGTCATCGGTATCACCGGTGGTGTTGGGCAATATATGGGGCAAATGGCCAAAGCGCTGGGTGCCAATACGGTGGTGGGTATTGCCCGCAATCCGGCTAGACTGGAGCGCGCCCTGCAATACGGTACCGATTTTGTCATCAATTCAACCGACAAAGATGCCAGGGCTGTATCCCAGGAGTTCAAAACCATTTGCAAAGAAAATGGGTTGCCGAGCTTCGGCTGGAAGATTTTTGAAATCACAGGTGCCAAAGCCGGACAGGATATCGCCCTCAGCGTGCTGAGCTTTGTGGGCAAATTGATCGTCGTCGGATTCGGACTGGCCAAGGCCGAATACATGTTCGGCAAATTGATGGCCTTTGACGCCGATATTCTGGGGACCTGGGGATGTCTGCCGGAATACTATCCCATCGTGCTCGATATGGTCGTCAAGGGCAAAATCAATATTGATGCTTTTGTGCAAACACGCCCGATGAGCACCATTGTGGAAACTTTCGAAGAAGCGCATAAAGAGTCGCCCGATAAACGAATCGTGCTGACACCTGACTTTTAAAGTAATTCTTTGTGAACTTCGCGCTCTTTGTGGTTAAAGAAGATTTTCCAAATCAGTCCCATACGATGAAAATAAAGTACTTTGACAATAATGTTTAAATAATAAAGGAGGTAAGTATTATGGCTTTAGACTGGATGCCCCGTGACAACGAATTAAAAGACCACATGCTGCACACCGATGTGCACTGGGGAAAAGATGAAGATGCCCCCTGTGTGGTCTTTGAGAAAAGACCCCTGACCGATCCGAAAGGAAAAGTACAGGAGGGACTGTATGTCGCCTGGATTCGACTGAACAACCCGCGACAGTACAACTCCTATACCACCGAGATGGTAAAGGGGGTAATTGCCGGTTTTGAAAATGCTTCCTTAGACCGAAGCGTGGTAGCGGTGGTGTTTACCGGTACGGGTCCGTATGCATTCTGCACCGGCGGCAACACCAAAGAGTACAGTGAATATTACAGCCGGCGGTGTGATGAGTACGGCCAGTATATGGAGCTGTTCAACCATATGGTGGATTCGATTCTGGCCTGCAAAAAACCGGTTGTCTGCCGGGTAAACGGCATGCGCGTAGCCGGTGGTCAGGAAATCGGTATGGCCTGTGATATTGCGGTTTCATCCGATCTGGCGATCTTCGGCCAGGCCGGCCCGCGCCATGGGTCAGCACCGGTTGGCGGTTCCTCGGATTTTCTGCCCTGGATGCTCAGCAACGAAGATGCCATGTGGAACTGCATCTCATGTGAGATGTGGTCGGCCTACAAGATGAAAGCCAAAAATCTGATCAGCAAGGTCATGCCGGTTCTGAAAATTGATGGCGAATGGGTACGCAATCCGATGATCGTCACCGATAAGTATGTCGAAGACGGTGAGATTGTGTACGGCGAATACAAAACCGGCGAGGCGGCCAAAGAAGCCCGCGCGCTGGTAAAACAACACCAGCCCAATGCCGATTTCGAGTTGTTGGATAAAGAGGTCAATCGGATTGTGTGGACATTTGCCAACCTGTTCCCCGGCTGCCTGATCATGTCCATTGACGGCATCCGCCAGAAGAAGAAATACTTCTGGGATATGTGCAAAAATCACAATCGCCATTGGCTGGCGGCCAACATGTCCGGCGAGGCCTTCCTGGGCTTCGGTGCCTTTAACACCAAGAAAATCACCGGTCAGGATGTGGTTGACTTTGTTAAATTCCGCCAGAACGTTGCCGAAGGCAGAGACTGGGATCTGGATATGTTTGCCGAAGTGATGGGTAAGCCACAGGAATAATTTTACCTGAATTTGCATAAAAATTAATGAAAAATGGCAGGCTGAACACCCTCTGGTGTTTGCCTGCCGTTTTTTTTTTGCAAAATTTAAATCTTATCTGCCGTGTCAGGAAAAAAATATGCGGCCTTGACGAAACCCTGTACCTCGGTATTTCCATTGATCCACCGATTACGTTATGAAATTCCCTTGACTGTCAGGCGAAGCCACTGATATTGGGTTTTATGTCCTATTCATCGCCAAAAGAAGATAACATCTCAACTGCCAGGGGTGTTGTGTGTATCCGCTCTTTTTGCAGCGCGGCTGAAATCGGGCAATATGATTTTGATTCTGAATTTAATGCTCGCAGTGATTACAAATCCCTCTACACGCGGCGGGAAAGCCTGGAAGATAATGCACAGCATCCCGAAACAAACGTAGTGCTGGCGCTTGCCCCGCCGCAAACCATCATTGGTTTTGGCGTCCTGGCAAATCCCGAACCCGGTGAACGCTGGTTGGAACTGGGCGCAGGCGTCATGATGGAAGTTAAAGTAATAGAGGTTGCGCGAAGCTGGCGACAGACCAAGATTGCATCTTGTATCCTGAAGATGGTGGTTGACTATCCCCAAATTGAAGATAAAATCTTTTATATGGTGGGCTATTCCTGGACGTGGGATCTGGAGGGGACCCATAAGACAGCTCAGGAGTACCGGGCAATGTTGGTGCACCTGTTTGCACGACACGGATTTCAGGTGTTTGAGACGAATGAGCCCAATGTCAGTTTGAAGCCCGAAAATGTATTAATGTGCCGTTTAGGCAACAACATTTCCAGGGAAACCAAAGACCGTTTCAAATGGTTGCGTTTCGGACTAAGACCGTGGGCCTGGAATATTTGACGTTATCTTAAAATTAAGAGGTAAACAAATGTACGAAGATCGAATGGTTTGGATAAACGGTGATTTTATCCCCTGGGAAAAGGCCACCGTCCATATTATGAGCCACAGCTTCGGCCGGGGTTCGGCCATTTTTGAGGTCATCAGCTTTTACGACACTGCACGCGGCCCGGCAGTATTTCGACTCGAAGCCCACATCGATCGCCTATTGCGGTCGGCTGAACTGCTGGATATGGACCTGCCGTATACAAAAGAAGCATTATGTGATGCGGTTGCCGGCACCGTCAAACGCAACGAGCTCAATCGGGGATTTGTCAAGGTTATCTGTTTTTATCCGGAAATTTCATTTGAAATTATTCCGCCTGAAAGACAATTGAGCGTTTCGGTATTCGCGTTGGATCCGGAACAGGATCTGGGGGCGCAGGGTGATCCGTTTACCGAAGGAACAACCGTGTATGTGAGCAACTGGCGCAAACTGGATCCCAGGACCGTTCCGATCGAAGCCAAAGCAGCTGCCAATTATTTGAACGGCATGGTCGCCCGCTTGGAAGCCCAAAAAAAAGGCTTTGAACACGCCATTATGCTGGACACACAAGGGTTTATCGCTGAAGGGGGCACCGAATCCGCATTTCTGGTAAAAGACGGAAGCTTGCTGACACCATCCACGGGAACGGTACTAAAAAGTATCACGCGCATGTCGATTCTCGAAGCGGCTCAGGAAGACGGTATCGATTGCATTGAGAAGCAGTTAAAGCCTGAACTGCTCGCTGAAGCTGAAGAAATCTTTTTATCCAGTACGCCCTTCAAAGTCCTGCCGGTCAAGCAGATCAACGACCGCAAACTGCCGGATGCACCCGGACCGGTAACGCGCAAAATGGCCGAGCTGCTCAACGCGATCGTTGCGGGCAATGACGATCGCTTTACAATTTGGCTCTATTTAGTTGATTAAGACGATTTCGATGGTCATCGGAGCATGCAAACAGATATCAAAAAAATCCTCGCCGGAGACCAACTGGCCGGTGCCAGATTGATTCGGCAGCTTGAAGAAGGTGACCCCAACGGGATGGCGGGGCTTAAAGCCATATTCGCGCACACCGGAAAAGCATTCATTGTGGGCATCACCGGTCCGCCGGGTTGCGGTAAATCGACCCTGGTCAATCACATGATCACCGAATGTCGCCGGCGGGGTTTAAAAGTGGCCGTGGTGGCGGTTGACCCCTCAAGTGCGCTGACAGGGGGTGCCTTTTTAGGAGACCGCCTCAGAATGGGGCAACACTCTGGAGACAGCGGTGTGTTCATCCGATCGATGGCCACGCGCGGGCATGTTGGCGGATTAAGCACCACAACCCGTGAAGTTGTGCTGGTTCTGGATGCCATGGGATATGACCTTGTGATGATTGAAACCGTAGGCGTCGGACAGGATGAAGTCGAGGTTGCCGAATTTGCACACACCACCATTGTGGTCAGTTTGCCCGGAGCAGGGGACGACATTCAAGCCCTCAAAGCGGGATTGCTGGAAATCGGCGATGTGTATATTGTCAACAAGGGTGACCGCCCGGGAGCCGATGATGAAGTCGCCCGGCTGCAAGCTATGCTGAAAATGGGCCAAAAGAGGGAAGGCAACTGGATCGCGCCGGTTCTCAAAACGGTGGCAGTCAAAGCGGAAGGCATATCAGAGGTTGTCGATGCCTGCTGGCATCACCGCCAGCATCTGCTTGATCGGGGCCTGTTTCGCAAACAAACCGATCAACAGACAATGGATCTGTTTCAGAGGCTTGTTATGGATCTGGTAACCGACAAGATATTTAATTGTCACCGGGAATCAGAGATTTATCAAAATTTGCTGGCTGATTTAAAAACCCGCAAAATCGATGTTGTTACAGCTGCTGAAAGACTCGTTGGAAAAATTAAATTTAAGGTTTAATTTTTTAATATAAGATATTAATTTCTATTACAATTATTTCACTTAGAGATTCAACCGCCTTGCTTTTGGTGACGATAAGCGTTTCATGGGTTTCATCTGGCAACGGCTCTCTGATAACCGACTTCTTAACGCTAAGCGTTGCTCCTTTCTGCGGATCGATGATTTTCCAGAACACCTCCAGAAATACATGCTCACCCATACGGCCTTCGAAATGCCGGATATCCAGTGTCACCTGGTAATGCGGTTCGAAGTTGACATCCCAGGGATAGACGGCCACCTGTTCTGAGGGCAGCATCAAGGAGATGTTTTCAGCTACAACCCTCGCGAAGTCTTCATCCAGGCGGCCGGCCCAGCGGTGAAATTCATCAATTTGTAGTTTATTGGGGCTGGTGCGGATTACGATCTGGGGCCGATCCAGTACTTGCGGAATGGTCACCGGACCGACACCGACGGAAACCGGTTTTCCGGCCGTAATGGTATTGGCCTCTGCCTGCATGCGGGTGGCGCTTAAGGTGTAAAATTCCACCGGTGGCGCACTGCTACGACATCCGAAAAGCATTAGAGCGGCAAACAAGGCTACACATAAGGTTTTGCAAGCTTCAAACATGCGCGTCATGGTGCGTTTCCTTTCCCGAAGATCAGTGCATCCGGATGGCGTTCCAGATAATCCAGCAGGACTCGCAGGGAACGGGCAGCTTCGCCCATCTCTTTGAGTGCCTGCCGCAATTCGTGTTGCATGGGCGAATCTTTGCCCAGAGTGCCCTCAACTGATATTAGCGTTCGTTGGGCCCGATCGAGGGTTGCCGTAATGGCCGGGACAACGTTTGCATTTAAATTTTTGGCAAGCTCACGGGTTTCTTTCAGCGTTTCATCCAGGGCCCGGACTGCTTCCTGTAGTTCAGCTGAAGTGGTTATTTTTTTAACGTTTTGAAGGGTATCTTCCAGGTCCTTGCCGATTTTTTCAATGGGCACCGTTTCGATTTTGCTCAAGATCTGATCGACCCGGTTCGTAATGAGCTGCAACGGCGTGGGGATAGTGGGCAACTCTGCATATTTTTCGCCATAAAGGACCTTTGCGGGGGCTGCATCCGGATAAATATCCATATCGATGAACAGCTGGCCGGTCAGCAAGCTGCCGGTTTTCAGCTGGGCTCTGAGCCCTTTGGCGACCAGCGCTTCCATCTGGGTTTTATCATCCATTGTGGCTTCACCCATGGTTTCCCAGCGTTGGGGCTCGGTTTCAATCAGGACTTTAATCTGCGGGGTGAGCGTTTCCTGGTTAAATACGGCTTTGATATCGGCAACCTGTCCGATTTTGATGCCTCTGAATTCAACCGGTGCGCCAACGGTCAGGCCCCGGATGGATCCTTTAAAATGTAGAATATAATGCACCTTTTCGGTAAAAGTCCTCTCAAAAATGCTTTCGCGGGTGTTATGCAATTTGAAAACCTGGCCGTCTTGAGCCGGCCCTCCGGTTTCAAGACTGGTGGGCGTGTCAAAGGCGATGCCGCCCATCATGATCGACATTAGCGATTGGGTGTTGAGTTCGATGCCGCTGGCATCCAGTTTTAAATCAAATCCACTGGCATTCCAGAAGCGGGTGTTCGCGCGTACCAGCTTATCATGGGGCGCATTGACAAAGATTTTGATGATCAGCGAACGCCCGTCTTCGGCCAGTTCATATCCGATCACCTGGCCCACCCTGAGTTGGCGGTAATACACCGGGGAACCATTATCCAGTGAACCGAGGGTACTTGCCCGCAGAAGGAACTCGCGGCCGGGCACGCCGGTGGTGACAATCGGCGGTATTTCAAGCCCTTTAAATCGTCTGGCCGACTTTCCTTCCATTCCCGGGTCCATTTCGATATAGGCGCCCGAAAAAAGGGTCCCCAGACCGGATACACCGCTGGCGGTTACCCGGGGGCGCACTACCCAGAAACGGGTGTTCTCCGTTAAAAAAGGCGTAGCTTCTTTAACCAGTTCAGCTCTGATAATCACCCGGGACAAATCTGCATTGAAACGAATGGTTTGCACCTGGCCGATTTTTACATCCTTATATTTCACGAGGGTTTTATCGGCCTCCAGCCCTTCCGCGGATTCAAAGGTGATCGTCACCATGGGACCTTTTTCTGACAGGCCTTTATACGCGAGCCATCCGCCAATCAAAACGGCAACGATAGGAATCAACCAGACAATCGAAATCTGTTTCTTCGTCTGAACATCCGCTTGCGGTAAATCCGATAGATCCGGTTCATGGTTGGTTTCGACGTTCATGATTTGGCTCCTGTGCGTCCCAGATCAGCCTGGGGTCAAAGCTCATGGCGGCAAAAATGGTGATGATGACCACGCCGGCAAAGAAAATAGCTCCGGGGCCGGCTTCGATCGTCGCCAGTGAACCCAGTTTTACCAGGGCAACTAAAATGGTTACCACATAGATATCGGTCATCGACCAGCGGCCGACCGCTTCGGTGATGCGGTAAAGCCGTGTGCGGTCTTTGGGTCGCCATCGGGATTTACGCTGGACCGAAATCAATAAAAAGGAGAGCAAAAAAAGTTTCAGCAACGGGACGAAAACACTGGCCACAAAAATGACCAGTGCGATGGGCCAGCTGCCGGATTTTACAAAATAAATGACACCACTCATGATCGTATCCGCCTGGGCTTTACCAAATGAAATCACTCTGGTAATCGGCAGCACATTGGCCGGTATGTAAAAAATAAAGGCTGCGATGATAAGCGCCCAGGTGCGAGCGATGCTGTTGGGCTTGCGGGAGTGCAGCCGTGCTCCACAACGCGGGCAATTCGCAGTGCGGCCTTTAGCGACAAACGCTGCCTTGCTAAGCAAATGACAGCTGTGGCAACTGATCAGCGAAGCGCTCATGGCGGTAAGCGGTGATGGTTTCATGGTCTTAATCCAATTTTTTCCACACGATATGCGGATCAAGCGCTGCAGCCGATGCCGCCAGAATAAAAATAAGGACCATAAAAGCATAAAGGGCCATGCCGGGGATGATGCTGGCCATTTTGACAAGCTTTACGGCAGCCACCAGGATGCCGATCATAAAAACTTCCATCATTCCCCAGGGCCGAAAGCTGCGCACCGAGCGGAAAAGCAGGGCGAGTTTCCAGGGCCGCCGCCGCAGCTTTAAAGGGACCAGGACAAACAGCATCCCGCTGAGCTCCAGCAATGGCATGACGATGGTCGTCAACAGCACCACACCTGCCACAATCCACATCCCCTGTTTGTAGAGCTCGATAACCCCGGTAATCAGGTTGGTTTTCTGTATCTGGGCTTCCAATCGAAATGTCAGGAACGGATATACATTAGCGATAATGAAAAGAATCAGCCCGGTCACCGTCAATGCCAGCACGCGGTCCAGGCTGTTTCGTTTACGTTTGTACAGTGCGGCCCCGCAGCGGATACACCTGGCCGTTCCGTCGGGGGGTAAAGGCCGGCGCTGATGCAGCAAATCACATTCATGACACGCAATAAGGGATTTTAAGTCCTTCATTCACAGAAAACCAGCGATTTTATTTATTACCGGACAACAAGCAGATTTAATCGATTGAACCAACACACCTGAATTATTTGCCATCTATATCATATAATTATAGATTTTGCGACTGCTTTGTATTAAAATTGCCAAAGCGATTTAAGGCTGGCATTCGGGTATAAAATCAGGTCCAATTTCAAGATTCCGTTGCTGATCCTAGCGGTAAAATTATGAATTTTTCCTTGACAGACAAAATTCCTAATGTTATTAGGTAAAAATTACAATATAAAATTTATAAAATATATATTATTGTATATATTATAAATTATTTACCGAATGTTGTTTAATAAAAGTAAATTTTAAGAGCTCAAATCATCAGTTTAACCCTATACACATCCTCTTTTTGAATTTATTTCTATCTTTATTTAATAGTATTTAAAAAAAAACTAATCAATAACATATAGATATAAATGTATTATTTAAAAAATTCCATGACACCTAATTTTGTTAAGCATTCTCAATATGGCCAAAAACAATTCAAAAAATAATTCAAAAGCGCATACCCGGGTTCGCATCATAGACTCTGCTAAAAAATTGTTTTCAGAGCAGGGGTATCAGAAAACAACCATTGTGGATATATCCAGGCAGGCCGGGCTGTCCGAGGCGGCCCTGTATGAATATTTCCAGGGCAAAGAAGATTTGCTGCTGACCATCCCGGACCTCTGGGTGTCCGAATTGCTCAAGGATCTGGATGAACAATTATTCGGAATTCAGGGTGCCGTCAACAAGCTGCGCAAATATCTGTGGTGGTATTTGCGGCGTGTTGAACATGCTCCGCTGGATGCTAAAATTGTATATCTTTTTTTAAAAACCAATGCCAATTTCTTGAACACCGAAGTTTACGCCAACGTCAAAAAGCTGTATTCCCACCTGATTGACATTTTTGAAGAGGGCCAAATAAACGGCGAAATGAAGCCGGATCTCGATCCAAGAACTGCGCGCGATATTTTCGTTGGAACCATGGATCACATCATCACACGCTGGCTGTTAAAGGATCGGTCCTATTCCCTGTTTGATAATCTGGACCATACCTTCAATTTGCTTGTTGCTGCTTTTAAAATAGAAAAGTCCAATTCAGCCGAATATATGAACTGATAAAAAAGGAGGATTTGAAATGGCCAAAACATTATTTGAATGGGATTATTCGGATTACCCGGGGGCCAAAACATACCCCCACCTGTTCAAGCCGATTCAAATTGGCAATCTCATGGTTCCCAATCGCATTAAGTACGCGGCCACCGAAGACAACCTTAACGGCCATGACGGGTTTGTAACCGATGCCGGGGTCGAGTACATGCGACAGCGAGCCATCGGTGTTGTCGGCGGGTTGTGCTTCATGCAGGGCGTTTACATGGACGAAAAGCGCCAGGGCCAGGGGTATGTCGGACAGGCCGCCTGCTGGGATGACAAGTTCATTCCGGGTCTTAAGCGAATCTGCGACGCCATCCACGAAGGCAGAGCCGTAGCCGGTTTTCAGTTAATGGACTGCGGCCGGGTGGGGGCGGTCGAAGTGGACTATTGCCACGGTCCTTCGGCGGTTCCCCAGCGCCTTCGGATTTTTAAGCCCGTTGAAGAGATGACCAATGCGGATGTTAAAACCATGATCCAGCAGCATGTGGATGCCGCCCGCCGTGGTATCGAAGCCGGCTTCGATGTCATGGAGATATCCGGCATTGTGGGGTATCTAATTTCCAATTTCATTTCAAGCTACACCAACCGGCGCACCGATGAATACGGCGGTGACCTCCGCGGACGAATGCAGGCTGTTGTTGAAATCATTCAGAGTGTCAAAGATGCCTGCGGCCCGGACATCCCGGTGGGCATTCGGTTGTGCTCTGAAGAGCTGCTGGATGATGTGCGGGGCAATACACCGGAAGAATCCATGGAGACTTACAAGATTGCCGAGGAAGCCGGTGCTGATTACATCAGCTGCACCTTAGGGTGGCAGGAATCCATTTATCCGGTTATCAGCCGCGATATCCCAATGGGCAACTGGATTCATCTGGCCAAGCGCGCCAAGGAACACGTGAACATTCCCGTTCAAATGGCCTACCGCCTGTTTAAGCCTGAATTGCCGAATGAGAAGATCGGCGCCGGCGAGCTCGACCAGTGGGAAATATGCCGCTCGATGATCGCAGATCCGCACATGCCCAAGAAAGTGGCGGAAGGCAAAGAAGAAGAGATTCGGCATTGTGTCGCCTGCAATCTCTGCCTGGCGCGGCTTTTCCGGGATGCCCCCATGACCTGTTATATCAATCCCGTTTGCGCGCATGAATGGCAGGATGAGTTTGCCAACCCGAAACCGGCAGACGAAGAAAAAGAAGTCATGATTGTCGGTGCCGGTCCGGCCGGTCTTGAATGTGCCTATATGGCGGCTCGCAGAGGCCATGAGGTGCACGTCTATGACAAGCGGGATGTGATTGGCGGCACGCTTAATGAAGCTAAAAATGCACCTTATGGTGACGATGAACTCTGGACCTGTATCGAGTATCAAAAGGTCATGTGCGAGCAGGCCGGTGTTAATTTTCATCTGGGCACCGAGGTCACCGATGATCTGATTGAAGAAGAAATGCCGGATACCGTTGTTTTGGCCACCGGTCCGGCTTATTCGAAGATTGATGCGCCCGGCGGTGACAGTGATAAGATTGTCAACCTGCTGGATGTGATGAGCGGAAAAGCCGAAGTCGGCGAAACGGTGGTGATGTACGGGAACCGTAAACCTGGCATCGGTTGTGCATTACATCTGGCAAAACAGGGCAAAAGGGTAACCATTGTGGGCAAGGAGAAATCCGCCGGTTTCGATGTCAATCCCTCCTTTAAATGGCGCTATATGATCTACATGCGTCAAAATGGCATAATGGTCTATAACGATTGCGACATCGATGAGGTCACCGATGAAGGCGTTATCGTTAAGGCCTATGATGGCGTTCGCTGGCCGATCAAGTGCGACACGGTGGTGATCAGTGATAGAGGACCCAACGAGAACTTGAAAAAGACGGTCCAATCAGAGGGTCTCGAGCTTTTCGTTATCGGGGATGCACTGATTCCCCGGAATCTGTCCAGTGCGGTCCATGACGGCTATCGTATCGGAATTCGATTATAAAAAAGGAGGTTCACATGCCAGTTGATACTGAAAAAGAAATCACCAAAATGCATAGAATGTTGCACAGCACACAGAATGAAATCGGCAAGACCTATTACCGCTGGCGACAGGTGGCCCTTGAATTTGCCGGTGACGATGTCAACCCCCTGGATGTGTCATTGAGGGCCGCAGAGGTATTCGGCAAGGACATCGGCAAAAGCTTTTTGCCGCGCATGAACTGGTTGAAGGGCGAAGAGGGCTTTTTAATGATTCTGGCTAAATCCCTGGCCGGGTTGTGGAATACCGAAGGCGGTCTTGCCACGGTGGAAAAAGGCGAAAATCCCGGTGAATTACAGATCAAATGCATGCGTGATCCCTGGCCCACCTGGGCCAAAGAATACGGCGCGCCCATGGAAGAGGTCGCACTGTGCCGGGAACGCATGTACCAGACCATACTGGAGGACGTCAGCGCTTTTATGAACGTGCCGTTAAAGATTGAGCTCCAGAAAGCCATCTCGCGCGGAGAGGGCGAAACGGTCATGAAGCTGTCCAAGGCAGAGTGAACTCGTTGCCGATCTGTGTAAGTAATAAATTTTTCATTTTCATTGCTTAACCGTTAATTTTTTTGGAATATTGCAACGCTGGAATGCTGGAATTTTGGATATACAAAGGATGAACATTTGATTTTTGCAAAATGGATTCGGATTCGCTGAACCCATTATACCACAATTCCATGTTTCCATTATTCCATTTTTGAGTAAAGGAGATACCCTATGGCAGCTCAAATTGATATGGATAAATGCACGATGTGTGGCGGTTACACCTCAACGCTGTGCGTTGAAGTTTGCCCGGATCAAGCCATCCGTGTACAGGACGGAAGACCGGTGGTCACCGAATTTTTATGTGAAGACTGCAATGAATGCGGATGTGTCTGCCCGGATGCAGCAATTACGATACCGCTTAAAAAGGTAACATTTTAGCAGGCCAGCGCTTTTGGGATTCTTTTAAAGCGTTGAAAAGCGAAATTCCGGTTCGGCCGGGGTAGAGGAGGTAGCATGAAAGTTAACAAAATCGACCATATCTGCATTGCGGTGAAAAACCTGGATGAGGCCCGCAAGATCTGGGAGCCGCTATTGGGCAAATCCAAGCCGGACGACGAATATATCGACGAGCCCGAAAAAATCAAGGTAGCCCGCTACTGGTTGGGTGAAGTGGGTTTCGAGTTGATGGAATCGACCACGCCGGATGGGGATGTCGCCAAATTCATCGAAAAAAGAGGCGAAGGTGTCATGCTGATCAGCTTTAACGTCGATAATACCCGTGACGCCATGGCTGAATTGAAAGACAAAGATTATCCCTTTATCGGCGGCGCCCGGCCTTTCAGAGACTGCGAGTTTGCTTTTGTTCATCCCAAGAAGATGAACGGGGTGCTTCTTGAGCTCATAGACTATAAGTGGAAAGAGTTTGAAAATCGTTAGAAACAGTTGTGAGTTCCGCGTTACGCGTTTTTTTGATAAGCAATCTCCGAGGTAAAACTCGTAACCCGTGACCCGCAACTCGCCACTCGTAATGCGAATGTAACCCGTAACCCGCAACGCGGATGTAGACCGCAACCCGTGATGCAAAACCCGTAACACAAGGTTATAGATATGACGATTTCAAAAAAAATTGAAAATATCATTGCCGGGGCCTCCTTCATCCGCAAGATGTTTGAAGAAGGTGCCCAACTCAAGGCCCAGTATGGAGCCGACAACGTATTTGATTTCAGCCTGGGCAATCCCAATTTGCCGCCGCCTGAAAAATTCAGTGAATTACTCAGAGATACGGTCGATTCCTGCGGGCTGGGCGATCATTGCTATATGCCCAATACGGGTTATCCGATGGTTTGCGGCTCTGTGGCAGAATATCTGGCTGAAGAGCAACAGGCTCCGGTGAGCGACAAAGAGATATTGATGACCTGCGGTGCCTCGGGGGCCCTCAATGTAGCGCTAAAGACGATCCTCGACCCAGGTGACGAAGTTCTCACACCGGCGCCCTGTTTTGTCGAATATAAATTCTATGCCGACAACCATGGCGGGGTCTTAAAAACGGTACGATCCAAACCCGATTTTCAGCTCGATCTGGATGCGATAGCCGATGCCATCACCGTTAAGACCAAAGCCGTTTTGATCAACTCGCCCAACAACCCCACCGGGCAGGTGTACCCTGAAGAAGATCTGGTAGCGCTGGGTGCCTTGCTGGAAAAGAAAAGTAAAGGTTACAAGCGCACGATCTACCTGGTTTCGGATGAGCCCTATCGCAAAATCGTTTACGACGGCGTTAAGGTCCCGAGCATTTTTTCCAGTTACAAAGACAGCATCATCGGCACGTCTTATTCCAAAGACATATCGATCCCCGGTGAGCGGATCGGTTTTATTGCGATTAACCCTGCCGCCACTTACAAAAAAGAAATGATTGGCGGCATGACGGTTGCCAATCGGATTCTGGGTTTCGTCAATGCGCCGGCGCTGATGCAACGCGTGGTCGCCTGTATGCAGGGAATGAGCGTGGAGATCTCCGAATATGCCCGTAAAAGGGAAATTCTATGTGAGGGTTTGGCAGAGTTTGGATATGAGTTTATCAAACCGCCGGGGACCTTTTACCTTTTTCCGCGCTCGCCGATTCCGGATGATGTTGAATTTACCAATGCCCTTAAAAAAGAACGGGTTCTGGTCGTGCCGGGCAGCGGTTTTGACGGCCCCGGTCATTTCCGCATTGCGTTTT
This sequence comes from Desulfobacterales bacterium, assembly GCA_050123865.1. Taxonomy (GTDB): domain Bacteria; phylum Desulfobacterota; class Desulfobacteria; order Desulfobacterales; family JAHEIW01; genus JAHEIW01. The sequence continues at coordinate 14,464 of JASFGH010000035.1, forward strand.
GCGTGGATGATGAGGTGATCAAAAATTCATTGCCAGGCTTCGAAAGGGCAATCAGGAAATACAAATAGCTGAAAATCGTTTCATGCAAGTGAGACTGCAAATGCTCAGTTTCTAACGGGAACAAAATCCGAAGCACGAAATCCT
>JASFGH010000036.1:0-14489 GCA_050123865.1 Desulfobacterales bacterium
CGGCAGCGCTGTGTTTGCATTGATCATATTCTCTTTCCTCGGTTTTAAAGCTGAAGTACACCCCAAAGGGATCTCGTTAGCTTTTGCGACCGGGGTCCTGGGCATGCTGGGAGCGCTGTTTTATCTGTTTGCCATGCCCAAAGGCAAGGTCTCGGTTATTGCTACCCTATCGGCCTTAAACCCGATAATCACCATCGGACTGGCCTATTTCATATTGAAAGAACCCATTTCAGTGAAGGAAGGCATCGGGATGGTCTTTGCCTTTATTGCTATCGTCTTGTTTACCGTATAATTGAAGTTGCGCTACGCCGAAGAAAGGAAGCAAACCATGCCCAAACATATCGGTATTGTCGGCTGCAGTGCCGAAGGCGCCGCCCTTTGCTATCGTACCATATGCAGCGAGGCACCCGCCTTAATGGGTGAGCACATGCACCCCGAGGTCAGTATGCATACGCACCCGTTGGCAGAATACATGGTCCATATCCGAAAGAGCGACTGGGAAAACGTTGCGGCCCTCATGCTTTCTTCAGCGCATAAGCTTTCCAAGATCGGAGCCCAGTTTGCAATTTGTCCGGATAATACGATTCACGAAGCATTTGAAATTGTCAAGGCGCAGTCACCGATTCCCTGGCTCCACATTGCCGAAGCGGTTGCTGTTAAAGCGCGTACAAAAAATTATAATCAGCTGGCGATACTGGGAACCAAATACCTCATGACGGGTCCGGTCTATCCTGATAAATTAAAAGAATTCAATATTGCCGGTCTCATACCCGCAGAAAATGATCGTGAACAGATCGATAACATTATCTTCAAAGAGCTAGTCAACGGGATCTTCACCGAAAAATCGCGTATCTATTTCAATGAAGTCATTGAAAAATTAAAAGGTCGCGGGTGTGATGCAGCCATTTTGGGATGTACCGAAATTCCGCTGCTGGTTGACCCGGATGATTGTCCCCTGCCGGTACTGGATTCTACCCGTTTGCTGGCTCGCGCTGCGATAAAAGAGGCCTTAAATTAGGGTCAGAAAATGATCATTGCCAGCAGCGGCCATGTTAATCCAATAATGAACCTTATCATTGACAATCTGACCAATCACCCTGAATTCATCCCGAAGCTGGTATATTGGTTTCATGCAGAATGGGGGCATTTTCATCCACAGACGACCATTGAGCAAAGAATTTCCAGTTTAAAAGAGCGCTGTGTCCAAACCAGTGGCCTCCCGCTTACGCTGATTGCCAGGATGGGTGATCATGTCATTGGAACGGCGAGTCTCATCAAACACGATATGGAAGTACATCTTGAATTGACCCCCTGGCTTTCAAGTGTATATGTTGATACAGAGCATCGCAGGCAGGGAATCGGATCTCAACTGGTCAAACGCATCGTTCAGGAGGCGGCAAATATCAATGCAAAAATACTTTATCTGTTCACTCCTGACAGGGAAAACTTCTATGCCCGGATGGGCTGGCAATTGTTATATCGTGAAAAATATCGGGGACAACAGGTTGTTCTGATGGAAATCAGGACTGCCGCCAAATAACAAACACAATTCCTAAAACCATTTTGGCTTTGCAGACGTTCGAGGATACGATAATGAAAAAATCCAAGTTTAAGAGCAAACTTCATTGGATGATCGTAATGGGCACTGTATGTCTGTATTTCGGTTGTGAATCTACTTATTACAAAACCATGGAGACCATGGGCTATCATAAAAGGGACATCATGGTAGACCGTGTACAGGATGCCCGCGATGCCCAGGAAGAAGCCAAGGATCAATTCGAATCCGCTCTGGAGCAATTCAGTACGGTTCTCAATTTTCAGGGCGGAGACCTGGAAGAAAAATATGATCAATTGAAATCCGAATACGAAGCCAGCGAAGAAAAAGCGCAGTCGGTGCGGCTTCGAATTGATGAAGTCGAGGATGTGGCTGAAGACCTGTTCGCCGAATGGCAGGAAGAGTTAAATCAATATACCAGTAGCAGCCTTCGAAAATCCAGCGCCCGGAAACTCACTGAGACCAAGCGGCAATATGCACAATTGATCGGCGCCATGAAACGCGCCGAGCGGAAAATTGATCCGGTCCTCAACGCGTTTCGCGACCAAGTTTTGTATCTGAAGCATAACTTAAATGCCCAGGCCATTGCCTCATTGCAAAGTGAACTGGTCTCAATTGAATCGGATGTCGCCCGGTTGATCAAGGAAATGGATGCTTCGATCAGGGAGGCCAATGAGTTCATTGCAACAATGCAATAAACCTAAAACGTGTTTCAGGCTACCTATCTTTTGTCAGAGGCTGCGTTATAATCCGTTTCAAAATGCTCGCGTACTACCGTGCACGCTCCGCTTTTGAAAGGATAAATATGAATACTGGATTGATTCTGGTTGATATTCAGAATGACTATTTTGCAGGCGGCCGCATAGAACTGGTGGGTATGGATGCCGCCGCTGAAAAGGCCGGCAGATTGTTGGCCTTTTTGCGTGAAAATCAATAAAAAAATGAATGAATTCAAAAAAAGTACGTTTTGCGGTCATCGATGGCAAACGCGTATAGATTTTATACAGAATTCCGCAAATTGGAAAAGATTAGATGCTTGAATTTTTGAGTGCTGGAATTCTCCTGGGACTGGCAGCGGGCTTTGCACCCGGTCCCCTGCTGGTGCTGGTGATTTCTGAAACGCTCCGCCACGGTATCCGCGCCGGCCTGAAAGTATCGATTGCACCCCTAGTAACCGATGTGCCTATTATCCTGGTTTCTTTATTGCTCTTAAACAGGCTCGCTGGGTATAAACCGGTATTAGGCTGCATCTCGATCCTTGGAGGCCTGTTCATACTTTATCTAGCATATGAAAGCCTTAAAACCAGGGGTGTTGAATTAAACCTATCAACCGTCAAGGCTAGCTCATTTAAAAAAGGGGTCGTCACCAATGCCTTAAATCCCCATCCTTATATATTTTATATGACTGTTGGCACACCCATTATTTATAGAAGCATCCAACAAAATATCCTGGCAACCCTATCGTTTGTCGGCAGCTTTTTGGTTTTGCTGGTCGGCTCAAAAGTTGTCCTGGCGATGGTGGTCGAGCACTCGCGAAGTTTTTTAAAAGGTCGTCTTTATATCTGGGTCATGCGGGTCCTGGGTGTTCTGTTGATTATCTTTTCGATGGTGCTCCTGCGGGATGGACTTGAACTGCTCGGTTGGCTGTAAGGGTTAGCTCGCCCCCATAAGGGTATCCAGATGACCGGAACATTTACATATGCAATTATCCGAATACCGGCCGAAACCTTTAACCGCGGTATTACGACGGCAAACCTGGGTGCACCGAGTTATGAAAGGGTATTATGGCAGCACCAGACTTATGCACAAGCCTTGAAATCCATTGGGCTCACCGTCATAGAACTCGATCCTCTGCCGGATTATCCGGATGCCCATTTTGTAGAAGACACGGCAGTAGTGACACCGGATGTCGCGATCATCACCAACCCGGGAGCAAAATCAAGACAGGGGGAGGAAAAATCGATCGCCGGCATCCTGGAGCCCTACCGCCGGATCGAACGCATCCAGGCTCCCGGTACGCTTGACGGTGGTGATGTTCTGATGATCGGCAATCATTTTTTCATCGGAATCTCAGAACGCACAAATCAGCATGGCGCCGAACAATTAGGCCGCATCCTTGTAGAACATGGCAAGACCCATACCATTATTGAAGTGGGTGCGGGGCTTCATTTAAAATCCAGTATCAACTATGTCGGCCAGAACACCGTCATTGCGACACCAGATTTCCAGGAACACAAGGCGCTTGGAAGATACGACACAATTACCACAGACCTTGACGAGTCCTATGCGGCCAATACACTTTGGGTTAACGATCGCTTATTGATCCCCAAGGGATTCCCGGATACAAAATCCAAGCTTAAAGCGCTGGGACTGCCCATTATTGAACTGGATGTCAGCGAAATGCGAAAAATGGATGGCGGGTTGACATGTCTGTCTATAAGATTTTAAGACAGCTTAAAAAATTGCATCATCAGGATATTATAAATTAATACCTTACCGATAGGCATCTTGTGATCATTAGATTTGAGAAAGGAGTTCAGTTTGTTGCCTGAAAAACAAAAAGCCCATTACAGAGCGTTTTACGATTCCGCCCGTTACAATGACATTTTGAATCCCAAAACAACGTTGATGCTCCACCTGGCATCCGCAATGGCCATCGGGTGCTATCCGTGAATGCAGGAGTACCTTGGCGTGGCCAGGGAAGAAGGACTCAGTGATGCCGAATTAGGAGCGGTCCTTTCCATCGTCATGGCGGTATCCGCCGGCAGGGTACAGGCCCAACTGAAGGATGCAGCTAAACTATATGAATGATCTCCAAATCGAAGAACTACGGGACTTTGCAACAGATTTTGTGGCGGCCGAACCGGATCGATCGGGTTGCGAAGGTTTCTGGGAAAAACCGCTGTTGGTCAGCGCACCGATCGATGAGCGTTTTGAAATGCTGCCGCAGATTGCATTCAATGAGCATTTGCATCCCCATGATTTGCTGCCAACAGCCAGATCATTGATTGTGTTTTTTATTCCCTTTAAACACTTATTGATTAAAGAAAACAAAAAAGGCGACCGGCCCTGTCGCAATTGGGGCCTGGCCTATGTTCACACCAATGATTTGATTGAACGCTTGAGCCGGGCCCTGGAGCAATTGCTGATTGACAGAGGTTTCAATCAGGCCTGACACCGGCCACCCACAACTTCGATTAAACCATTTTAATGGCGCGCTGGTCACATAAGCACCTGGCCCATCTGGCAAATCTGAGGCGCTTCGGTACGCATTGCATGTTGATTACACCCGTGGGTTGCACCGGTCGCCTGGGAAGCCTGGTTACCGAAGCGGCACTGGGAGATAATCCTCTCATGAACACCCGGGAGGCCTGCCTGCTGAAAGCCGGACAGAAATGCGGTAAATGCAACCAGGCCTGTCCCGTGCAGGCCTTGAAAATAGAAGGAATTGAAAGAAACTCCTGCTGGAACCGGCTCAATGAGAATCGCGATACATTAGAATATTTATCAGATTTGCCTGAATCAACCCATGTGTGCGGCAAGTGTGCCGCCTTGATGCCGTGCAGCTTTCTGAATCCGGTTGCTAAACTCTGAGGGAATACGTGTTCAAGAGTCCATGACAGCATTGGGCAGTGGTTCATAGTGCTTGAAAAAGAACGCGCAATGCGTTAAGAAAAGCACATGAAACAATCTATTCTTGGCATTTATTTGAAACTTTAGATTTCAGGAGGAAAAAACTTCCATGGGCAAAGGAGATAAGCGAACGAAACGGGGGAAAATATTTGGCAAATCATATGGTGTCAAAAGACCGCGCAAGAAAAAGAAGAAATCTGAACAAAAAGAAAAATAAATTCCAATCCTAACCTTCCCATTGATAAGCCCAGGAGATAGAAGGGTGCCGCCGCAAATTTACAGCTGACGGGGGCATTTTTTCATGGGAGCCAATAATCAGCCAACCTCCCGGCGCAAGGGCTTTAGCAACTCTGCTCAACCCCTCTTCTTTAAGGTGATCTTGATAGTAAGTTAGCAGATTGTTTCTCATAAAGATGATATTGAAGCCATATCCTGGTGGATCGTTGAAGATATCCCGGACCTTCCAGTCAATGTTTGCTTTCATAAATACCTTAACATCAAATCGATGATTGCTTTTTCGAATATCAAAATAGTATTCTCGCATTTCCGGAGGAACTTCCTTTAAGCTGCTTAACGTATATACCCCTGCCCTGGCCTTTTCTATATAGTTGGGATGCTTGTCGGTACCGGTGATTTCTAGCATTGGCAGTTGCGCGCATGTTGGCCTTAAGCGGTCCCAGATCATCTTTAAACTGTAAACTTCTTCACCACGGGCGCAACCGGCGGACCATACACACAATTTTTCACACGGAGGTTTAATTATACCCGGCAAAATATCCTGTTCCAGGCCAACCCAGAGCTGTCGGTCGCGGAAAAACCGGCTGATGGACACCGTTATCCGCAACTCGCATTCCTGCCGCACAGTGTCATTTTGCGCAATCAGGTCCAGATAGGCTTGCATACCGGAACAATTTGTTTCCTGCATATGGCGTGATATGCGTTTTTTAACACCCTTTCTTACCTTGCGATATCCGGACCATGCCAAATTCAGTCTATCCAGCAGTTGTCGAAATTGATCGTCGTGCATAATTCTCAACTTAAAATAGCTGTGCCGGTTATTCAAGGAAAAAGACAGCTATCATCCTGGGGTACTGGAAAAATGAAGTACCGGCAACCTGCGCAAGGGAACAGATCAAATGACATCTGCATGAACGCCATATATTGCGGATTTAGGCCTAAATGACCTTGCAGCAAAACACCAATTCCGGTAATAGAATTTACAAGTATCCTGCATTTAATTGTTTTCAAACTGACAAATGATGGCTTCGAAGGTATGCAATTCGTTGGAGTAGATGGTTGCAAAAAAGGTTGGTTTGCGGTATCGCTCGGTTCGGGCAGGAACTGGGCAATAGACGTTTATAAAACCATCGACGTTTTATGGGATGCGGTCAAACCATTGTCGATGATGTTTATTGACATCCCCATTGGGCTGCCGCATTCCAACAGGCGTGACTGTGATCTGGAAACACGCAAGCTGCTGGGGCGCAGGGGTTCCAGCGTTTTTGTGGTCCCCTGCCGCAAGGCATTGCAGGCCAAAAATTATCGCCAAGCCTGCCGGATAAACAAGCAGGTTGTAGGGGTTAAGCTTTCCATTCAGACCTGGCATATTGCCGCTAAAATCAAAGAAGTCGATACTTGGTTGCAAAATGCCCGGATGGCGCAATCAAGGGTCCGTGAATCACATCCTGAGCTATGCTTCTGGGCTTTAGCGGGCAAGCATAGTATGGCGCATACTAAAAAAACAGTTCAGGGATTTACGGAACGCTATTCGATATTGAAAAAAATATATCCGCAAAGCGGTGACATTGTGAAGCAGGCCCTGAATGCGTTTCGGCGCAAAGAACTGGCACGTGATGATATTCTGGATGCGCTCGTTTTAGCGGTCTCAGCACAGTTTTCAGCAGGCAAACCGAAAACCGTACCGCTGAAACCACCGGTAGACAAAAAAGGCCTCACCATGGAAATTGTTTACCCACCGGTCCATTTTGTTAAATGCCGGAAAACGAATCAGTTGTAGCGCTGTTCAATGACATAAGGGTTTTTACCACTATGATGATATATGGGAATATTGGAAAGAGCAAATAGTGGGGCATAAACTGATATAGCCATTTTTCCAATCTAATTAACCCATTTTCCCAACATTCCAGTATTCCAATATTCGAGGTTAAGAATGGAGGCCATTGATGGATCAAAAGGTAAAAAGTGCAATTTACAAGGCAGTAGAAAGTGAGCCTTTTGCAAAAGCAATGCAGATCAGTCTGGTAGAATTAGAATTGGGTTATTCCGTCGTCGAAATGGGTTATGACCCGGAAAAAATGAATAACATTTATGCACGCGCCCATGGCGGCGCTGTATTTGCGCTAATCGACGAAGCCTTTGAAACTGCCGGTCAGACCGACGGCACCATCGCGGTGGCTCTGAATGTGAATGTCACCTACGTTTCCAGCCCTAAGCCGGGGGTAAAACTGCGCGCAGAGGCCAAAAGGGTCAGCCAGACCAAAAACACAGCCAGCTATGGCATCCGCGTAAACGACACCAAAGGCAATTTGATTGCCACCTGTTCCGCCCTCGCCTACCGCACCGGCAAACCGATTCCGTTTTTGTAGCAAATCCAACCCATCAACTGACCCAAAAAATCTAGATGCTCACAAATAATAAGTCAGGCTGATGAGAACTTTCGGTACAGATGATCAGGCAGGTAGGGGTTCGAAACGGATTAAGCCTAAAGGCTGTCATTATATACCTCATTGTGTCAGTTATAAAATTTGACTTAGATCAAATACGAGCTTAATTGTTTCATATAGGGTAATCTATTCTGGTTTTGAAATTCATGATAATGGGTATTAATTGGAACAAAGTCGTGAATAATCAAAACCAGATGATGAGGGGAATGTTTCAAGCCATTTTTCTACTTTTTATCCTTAGAAATCTTTAATATTCATTCAAAGAAACGGAGGACTCATATGTTTTGTTACCAGTGTGAACAAACTGCGAAAGGCGAAGGATGCACCAAAATCGGTGTTTGCGGTAAACAGCCGGATGTTGCGGCCCTGCAGGATCTGTTAAACTACGTTCTCAAGGGGTTGTCGAAGGTAGCCGTTATAGGCCGTAAGGTCGGCGTTAACGATCAGAAGGCCAATCAATTTACCAGTAAGGCTATTTTCTCGACCCTGACAAACGTCGATTTCGACCCCGACCGTTTTGTTGATCTGATCAATGAAGCAGTTGCAAAGCGCGACGCTCTAAAAGAAAAAGTTCGGGCTGCAGGCGGTAATGTTGACTTTAGGGACGGCCCCGCGATATTTGAACCCGGACCAACTGCCGAAGATCTGGTAGCTCAAGGAGAAAAAGTTGGCGTCCACTCGGATCCGGATATCGACGCCGATATTCTCTCTCTGCGCGAGTTGTTGATTTACGGCATTCGGGGAATGGCCGCCTATGCTGACCATGCCGCCACTCTGGGCCAGGAAGACGACAGCGTTTACGCCTTTATGCAGGAAGGGATGGCGTCGACCCTCAACAAAGACCTGCAGGTCGATGACTACATCGGACTGGTAATGAAATGTGGCGAAGTCAATTTACGAACGATGGAGCTACTGGATGCCGCTAATACGGGCACATACGGCCATCCTGTGCCAACCGCTGTGCCACTTTGCGTCAAAGCCGGCAAAGCGATTCTGGTGTCCGGACATGATCTCAAAGATCTGGAAGAAATTTTAAAGCAAACCGAGGGCAAAGGCATTAACATTTACACCCACGGGGAGATGCTGCCTTGCCATGGATATCCGGAACTCAAAAAGTATCGTCATTTTTATGGCCACTACGGCACTGCCTGGCAGAATCAGGCCAAAGAATTCGATGCTTTTCCCGGTGCTATCCTTATGACCACCAATTGCATCCAGAAACCGAAAGATTCATACAAGGACCGCATCTTCACCACCGGACTGGTGGGCTGGCCGCGTGTGCAGCACATTGCCGGCTCGGATTTCACGCCGGTCATCGAAAAGGCCCTTGAATTGCCCGGTTTCAGCAAGGATCAGGACGGTAAACAGGTGACGGTCGGTTTTGCCCGCAATGCGATCATGGGCGTGGCAGAACAGGTCATCGAAGCGGTGAAAAACAAAGCCATCCGGCATTTTTTCCTGGTCGGTGGCTGTGACGGCGCCAAGCCCGGTCGTGATTATTACACCCAATTTGTCGAACAAATTCCCGATGACTGCGTCGTGCTGACCCTGGCCTGCGGCAAGTTTCGCTTTTTTGACAAGGATCTGGGCAATATCGGCGGGATCCCGCGATTGCTGGATTTGGGACAGTGCAATGATGCCTATTCGGCCATCAAGATCGCATCTGCCCTGGCCGATGCCTTCGAATGCGAGGTAAACGATTTGCCCCTGTCGATGATTCTTTCCTGGTATGAGCAGAAAGCCTGCGCCATTTTGCTGACCCTGCTGTATCTTGGGATAAAAGACATCCGTCTGGGCCCCAGCCTGCCGGCATTTGTGTCACCCAATGTCTTGAATGTTCTGGTTAATAAGTTCAACATCATGCCCATAAAAACGCCGCAAGAAGATCTTCGGGCCATCCTGGGTTAAACTGGAACCAAAAATAATCAGCCATCCTTGCGGATGGCTGATTATTTGGACTTCCTGTAAACTCCCCGCTAGTGAAAATTCAGATGGAAGACATGATATCACAGATCTATAGAGGGATGAAGAATCTTTGATACGTTAGCATTATCTGAACAAATGAGGACGCAAGATACTTGGCTTTTTATTGTTATATCTGCAATTGTTGCTAATCTGCGATGAAGTTATCTGCACTCTTGACGGGTTCGTTTATTGTATTTTTAATATCCATTATGATCTCCTCTCATAAACAAAGCCCCAGCTATTTTTTCAAAGCTATTGGGTGATTGTTGTCAAATGCTGGTTTCAAAAAATAGGTCTAAAAAAAATAAAAAGGGCGAATCCATTGATTCGGGTTCACCTTTTCGATTTGGGGTAATAACAGTATATCACATGAATTTTCGGCTTTGATATTTACAAGATTGTTGGAGAAATCCACAGGTTTCAGTAAAGTGGTAGGACCACAACATATAGTAGATTGCCAATGCTGAAATGAACTTGATATGCGGAAAACAATCAAAGAACGATACTTTTCCAGAGTTTCCTGATTTAGCATCTGAAACAACTCGTAGATTCGGGGATGCAGCGAATTAGTGTTGAGGATAACAAAGTGTTTTTTTTCGATTCCGATCTCGTCTAAAAAGTACACAAAAGCTTCCACCGGTCCATTTTGATGTTCACTCAGCACCCGCACGTTTAACATCCGTTCTTTAACATTTGGGGAAGCTTGGTTGCAGAGGTTTTTGAAAAGCCAATTAGGTTCATTCGTGCAATGTAGAGCTCCAAACAAAATAATGTGAAGCCTCCCCGGTTGGAATCTGTCCCAGAAGTTATGGGCAATGGATTGATCTCGCGAAATCGAATGACCATGTTGTCCCTTTTTCTGTTCATCGGTTTCTTCAATACCATAGATCTTGATATTCGGGTTCCTATCCTTAACGGTACGAAGTATTTTCATTATATCAGCATTCAGTAATGGGAAATAATCTCTGCCGGCGTTCATTCGATTGATTAAACGTTTCAAATTTTTAGGGGTAGCCTCAAGCAGAAGAACATCCGTGCTAAACTTTGCGAAGAATTCTTCTGCGAGAAAATTGCGTGTTGATTCCTCATGAAGTTCGCCCATGCATATTACCTGATAATCTGATTGGCCAAGTTGTGTAAGCCATTGTTCCATGGAGATCAAATTAGATTTCAAGTTATTTTTAATGGCAGCTTTTTCGGGTTCCGGTAGTCGGGAAAATCGTTGTAGAGCTTTGGCGACTTTTTCATGATAAAAGGGATGCTGAATGCGCTCGGAACTTGATGGCTTGGTGGGGCGTCTCGGATATTCCTCTACCATCCAATCATAAATAGATAAAAAGAGCAGAATAATGAGGTACCCGCCAAATAGGGCCAAGATGACCCGTGCCAAAGGTGAGTCCATAAAGGAAATTTCTCCAAGTCAAGTTGGGTTTATATCGCCAATTTAAAAATTTAAAAAAATCAATTGACCGGTGATTTTAATGATCACCAAGGTGATATCATCTTCGATATTGTTAATGAAGAAGTCAAGAACCTCGGGATTACCGTGATTGAAGTCGGGTAGGCCCGCCAACTCCTCCTTGATGTCGTCCGACCCCCCGACGTTGAACCAGGTAGGGTCAAAATGTCTCTTCGCCTTGTACCCAGCATGGTTTACGATCATGTCCAGTACTACTTTTATGCGCCTGGCTTCGCACAAGTCAACGAATCTTCCGAACGTGCTTATGTCCACAGAGTTAGGCAATCGGGTTCCATCGAGCAGGCGTCTGTCGATTTGTGCAAAGTTCTGTGGCCAGCAGTAGTGGTAAGGTTCCGAGGTGCCGTGGCTTTGAATGTTCTCGTAAACGGGCGTTACCCATATTGTCGTCACGCCAAGCTCGAGGAGATAGTCGAGCTTTTCGATAATGCCGTCGAGCGTTCCACCGTGGATGCTCGTGTCCGATGCATCGGCATTCTGTTTATTCCTGCCGAAGAAACGATCCGTTACTACGAAGTAAATGATATCATCCTGAGAAACCTTTTTGTTCGTAGGCTAAAAATCCATTTGTCAGAAATCTAACATAAAATGTCAAAGGCATAATAAATCGTGATGGGTTTACCGATGATTTGAGAGCATAAAAGGAATCGAGTCTTTCAATGACTAAAGTTTCTTTATCCAACGATTCGCTTCTATACAATAGAAATGTTTATTCAAGTATTATTATGCATGAATACTTCGAATCATTTTTGTTATTAAAGAATGAAATTTTTCGCCCAGGACACGCGCAGCGGGCCATACATATGATCTCACAAAAGCCCTTGAGATATCCATATGGAACATGTATTTTTATCCGAGTTTGGTTTGTGGCGGAATCCGGCTCCCAAATCGCACAAAATTTTGTTCCGATTCTTTCAATATCGCAACTGTGCCCATTGTAAATATTGAGAATGATGAAACGATTTTGTGATAATTATATTTCTCTCAATGTATCAGTAATGCGAAATAACTAAGTGGTTTCAGATGAGGCGTGAACCGAAAGAGTAAAGATGCTTCGATTCATAAAATCCATACTGCTGATGCAATTATTTTTATTGTTGTCCGGTTGTGCCCAGCTCCCGGAATATGCACGACCCTATTTAATGGAAATCGACAACAAGCAGGAGGGATTTAAAAATGGAATCACCTATAGACAGTTGACGGTTGATGATTTTCAGGCATCGGAATTGCCGGCGAATATTAAGCCTCATGCAAAAAGCATTGGTGCCCATACCTGTTGTCAGATCCGAGTCGCCAAAGACTTCAAATTTACGATTACCCGAGGATATTTATATCAACAAATCCATTATTTCGGCAGTATAAAATATATTGTCTTTGAGGCTGTCATGGACCCGGAATGCTCCTGGTTGAACCCACAACTTTCGGGGGAAAAATTAGAATATGTTCTCGAGCATGAACAGATACACTTTGCTCTGATGGAAATCGCAGCTAGAAAACTCACACGAGAAGCGAGAACAGAAGCAAAAAATTTCCTTGCAATTCAGCCAACATACAAAGAAACGCGGGAGGAAATTTCAATCAAGATCAGAGAAATGCTCCAAACCGCTAACCAAGCAGTCTTAAAAGAACACACGTCATTTGACGAGGATACGTCGCTATACTTCGATCCAGAAGGCCAGCAGTGGTGGATAGATTGGGTAAATGATCAACTTGTTAAAACAAGGTTGAAAATATAGCGGTTGTCGTAAATGACAAACCCTCTAAATTTCAACAAACCGCTGCAACTCTTATTACTCTCAAGTTTGGTAAGATAACACATGCCCAAGGTTATATCTACAGCACTGATAGGAACTAAAAAAAGCATGAAGTGAATGGGTGTCAGGATGGATCGTAGTCAGTACATTTTACTCGCTGTCAATACTCAATGGTATGGTTAATCGGAACGTAGCCCCCTGCCCTTTCTCGCTTTCCAGGTTGAGCTTGCCCCCAAGGCAGCGGGAGATAATATTGGCCCCGGCCAGGCCCAGACCATGGCCTTTGCGAGACACGATTGCACATTCTTTGACCTGGGCGTAGCGTCGAAAGACCATTTCATGATGCTCCGGTTCGATGCCGGGTCCATCATCGCTGACCGCCAACACTAGATCGTCGTCATCTCTTTCAAGTCGAACTTCAACCCGTTTCTGCCGGTGATGAAGGGCGTTTTTGATTAAATTGCCGACGATCTGGCGAAATTTGGTCTCATCCTGAAACATTTCCAGATCGTTTACCTGGGAGGAAATATCCAGAACAATGCCGCAGGTCTTTAAATACCCAAGCGCTTCTGGTTTACTGGTATATTCGGCATATTTTTCAAAAATTGCGCCCGCATTCGTTTCAAGCGCATCCGCCAAGGCCTGCAGAATGGATTGCGCCGGGCGGAAGCGCTCGCCCAAAAAGCACCCGGCTTCAGCCCGGCCGATCTCCAGCATGCTGTGAAGCAATTCCCGGGCTTTTTTCGAATTGCGCAACGTGCGTTTTAAGGTATTTTCCTGCCGCTTGGATAAAGGGCCAAATTTATCCTGACGTTCGAGCAGCGTACGCAGACCGGTCTCGATGATGGCAATAGGGTCTTTGAGTTCATGGACGAGAAATTCGATTTCAATATCTCTGAAAAATTGCTCGGCCTCTTCTCCTGACAACTGTGTGTCATCTTTGTACTCGTTTTGTTTGCTCATGGCCAAAACCTATAACCTGAAATGATTGTCTGGTTATTACATTGGAATGAATGCGCTGTTTCATTTCAACGGCTACCTTTCCTTTTTCTCTTTGCGGATGCCTTTCTTTTGCTAAATCGTTCAGCAGGATAAAACTGCACTGTTACCGTTGTTCCACCTCTGTTATGGCAATCTTTGGCGTCAGCGAGCGGCACACATTCGGCCACATTGCCCGGACATTCATGCCCTTTGGCATCAATCAATTGGCAAGGCCGGGACGTCATCTTTATTTTGAAATTATACCTTTCCGAAAATATTTTCATGCGTAGCAAATCAAAGCCTTTGCCGCCCGCTTTAAAGTCATAAGGCTGCCGGGTTGAATACTGCATGGTGTCATAAGCAGTAAAATAATTTTCAAAAATCAAGCGTAAATTTTCCTGACTGATGCCGATGCCATCATCTTTAACTTCAAATTCAGG
>JASFGH010000037.1:0-14472 GCA_050123865.1 Desulfobacterales bacterium
GTTTCCGGACCACCATATCATCGTCAGGCCCCATCCGACCGAAAACCAGGAAATTTATCGAAATATTGCAGATCGCTGTGAGCGCGTAACAGTGACCAATGAGGGCAATGTAGTTCCTTGGTTATTGGCCACAAAAGCATTGATTCACAACAGTTGTACAACGGGTGTTGAGGCCCATGTGATGGGGGTCCCGGCCATAACTTACCGGGCATCGATCGATGAAACCTATGATTTCGGGTTCTACCGCCTGCCAAACCTGATCAGCCATCCCTGTTTTAACCTGGGCGAGCTCGAGGCCAGTCTGAAGACGATTTTAAGTGGCGGGCATCTACCGGCGGATGGATATGACCGCCAACAGCTCGTTGAACAGTATCTGGCTGCCCGGAAGGGCCCATTTGCCTGTGAACGGATGGTGGATGCGCTTGAAAAGCTGGTTCAAGATGAATCCAACTCGCCTGATTCCGGGTTCGGTTCGCATATCGCCGGTTGGTCATTGTGGGCCGTGCGCACAATGATTAAAAGATACAAAGATTCCAGACCCGGCTCGCACAACAAACCGGAGTTCCAACGCCATCGTTATCCTGAAGTGCCGCTGAGCAACATGAAAGAACGGGTGTCGCGATTCCAAAAATTGCTGGGTTTTAGCAATGAGCTCAAAGTGGAACGGTTTTTAAACCAGTTTTTTCGAATTCGTGACTGAAATTTGGATTGAAATGATGCTCTTGACAGCAGCAGCACCCGCGTCCTATAGTCGCCCTCGCCAAAAGAAATGAACGCTGGAGAAACACCATGAAGATTTTTATTCTCGGAACGGGAAAATCAGGAACGACTGCCTTGGTCTATAAGATCGCCAGTGGCCTTCCGAATTGCAAGGCATTTTCAGGAGGCAAACCCGGTAAATATATTGGAGAATATGAAAACGCGGTTTACAAACATACCGTTGAGGAACGTAAAGGAAAAAGTTTTGAGCTCTATCGGGATCACTTAAAAAATGAACATTATGATCGCAAAATCTGGATGGCGCGAGATCCAAGAGATGCTGCCGTCAGCCGCATGCTTTATCGTTGGCACCGGGGAACCATGGGCCGGAAGAAACAATATCAGGCCCATCTCGATCTCGTATTAAAAAAAGAAAAGAATCCAGAGTCTATTTCATTTCATGAAATTTGTCGTTACACGGGTCATAGCGCTTGGCAGCGCAGTGCAGAAGATGTGATCGTGGAGGAACAGAAACGGTATGGGCCGATGTGTGATTTTGTTAGAAGCTTGGGAGATGATTGGTTTTTATTTAAATACGAAGATATGGTAAATCAAAAATTCGATACATTAAACGACTATTTAGGCTTCGAGGTTCAGAAGGAAGCTGAAGTCCCAATTGGTACCGGTAAAGAAAAAGTTGTTCGCAAGAAAGCCTATGGTGACTGGCGGCATTGGTTTGTGGAGGAGGATGTGACACTTTTCAAACCGGTTTTGCTGCCTTACATGCAAGTCGTCGGATATGATTGCGATGACTGGAACCTCAGCACGGAGCCGGCGATCGAGCCCCAATTTTCATCTGAATACATGCAAGGTCTGTCCCGTAAAGCCAAAAAAAATACCATCATGCGTTTTTTTGACAATATCTCACAGAGCTTTTTTAGAAAAAGCTGAATTTGTTGCCGCCAAACCCAGTTTCAAACTGTTCCATTTGGTGACAGGCCAGGCTTTATTGCTTAAAATGAGCTGATGACCTTAATCTGATGAGAAGCTCCAAAAAGATTTTGAAATGGCTTCTATAATCCCACCGCCGCTTCTTTCAACATCAAGTCCGCTTTACCAATTGAGGGGATCACACCACTGGCCTGAATCGGCAGGCCCGAGGCGGGCTCGATGTAGACGTTAATATCTTTATGGAAACCCAGGAATGAAAAATTTTCCGGATCTTCCGATAGGGAGTTGACGGGTTGGGTGGATATGACCACTTTGGTGGCTTGAATGGTACCTTCTCTGCGGATTTCATTCTGTCCGCTTTTTTCGACATAGTCGACCCTAATTGCCTGAGTGCCTGCTTTTCGGAGCTCTACACGATGCAGTTGCCTTTTTCCAAAAACACAAATCGTGAGCGGCTTATTGTCTCCTGACATGGCGCAGGCTGAAAGGGCAATAAGCAGCAAGGAGCGCTCGGAAACAACGGGGCACCCCGATTGATCTATATCATAGGGATAGAAGGTGTCTTTGATATCCGTCCAATTTTCGGGATCCAGTCTCGCCTCGCTGTCGTCCTTCGGTTCCATTCGATGTCGAAAAACACCCTGCTCGGTAAAGCGATACATTTTTTTAAAGTCATCTTCCCCGCGGCGCAATCTAATTCGACCGAGAGCGGAGGCATCCGTCGGGTTAAACCATATGCGGTTATGAATGCTTACCGGTGAGCGAAACCTGGGATCAATGGTAGTGTTGATTGTCATCTGGGCAGTTTCCGGGGTTGCCGGCTGAATTGGGTTGCCTTTGGGAGATGTAAGTAATAGTGCATTCAGCTTGGAAGCCGCAATTGATCTCAATTGAATATCGGTTGAAACTTCAACCCAATAATTTTTTGCGAAAAATGACAGTTGAGTCCAGGAGATCCGGGTGGCATCCATTTTGAGCGGGCGATTGGGCTGGGCCCATGTGGTACAATTATGGGTTCCTAACACCAGTAACATAACCAGGCAGAATATACTAAGGTTCATTTTCCGAAATATCATAACGAGCCGCTCTGTATGTAAAAGATTAGCGTTGGTCCTGTTGCATTTTAGGTGTAAATTATCACAGGACTTTGATAGGGTGTCAAGCCGGAACACCCGCTGAATTTATGGAGACCGAAAGACCTCTGTATATTAAGAAATTGCGATGACTATTCAAGATAAAGAGACTGTTTCTATTACTCGAAAAGTTTACAGCATGCCCAGGCGCTGGTTTTGCTTTCAAATCAACAGACTTGCCAAATTTCTTTTATTCGATTCAGGATAATTGAAAAATGGCCTTCATCGGCATAAAAGGTGGACCGGCAATTGGGAATGGCTTGAGCCACGTAACGCCCCATTTCGGGCGGCACGATCCGATCCTTTTCGCCATGCCACAGGTGCACCGGGATACAGATGTCTGCCAGGTCAAATCCCCAGGGGCGGCTGTATAAAACAACATCCGCAGCCGGCCACCGCAGGCTGCAGCGAAAGGCTTCTTTAAATGAAGCGCTCAGCATATGGATCAATTCAGGATCCCTGAGTGCCATTCTGTCCGGTTCTGCGACTTTGCCGGATATGATGGATAACATGCGTTTGGGGTAATATCGAAAGAAAAATGCTGAAAAAGGGTACAGTGCGGTCACGATGCCCGGAAAGCGGGAGGCGAGGCGCAACCCCCAATGATATTTCCGGGGCATCCCTGAAGTTAAACCCGGGGCATCCACCGGCCCCATTCCGCATATAATGCCCGCCGTTTTCAGGCGATGCCGGATTTTATATGCACAGGCCGCGACATACGGTCCACCGCCGGAGACACCCAGTATTGAAAATCGCCCGATATTCAGGGCATCGGCTAGCTGGACAACATCATCGGTCCAGTCCGAAATGGTGCGTGCAGTTTTAAAGCTGGAAAGACCATACCCCGGGCGATCGATTCCGATAAAACGAATCTGGGATTGACGTGAGATACGATCCGCCAGCCTGGCTTCCAGACGCGAACCCGGAAAGCCGTGACAATAGAGGACCGGTTTGCCCTGTCGATTGCCAAATTCGGCATAACCCAGCCTACGCCCGTCGGAAAGGGTTATTTGATTGCAGATTTGGTTTGACATGGGCAGAGAAACGCCTTATCATTATCTTACTTTAATCTTACTTGAATTTAATCTTGCCTTTGAGAGGGCAAACATGGAAAAAACAAAATTATCCAACAAAGGTCAAATCGTCATTCCAAAGCATGTTAGAACCGCCCATGGCTGGGAGCCCGGACTCGAATTTGTTGTTGAAGATACAGGAGACGGTATAAAATTAAAGCCACTTAAGCCATATAAAGAAACTACCATAGAGGAAGTATTGGGCTGTCTGAATTACAAGGGCTCCAGGAAATCGTTAAAAGATATGCAGGCCGCCATCGCCAGAGGCGCCAGGGAAAATTCATGATCGCAGTTGATACAAATCTTCTGGTTCGAATTCTGACAAATGACGATCCAATTCAGGCCCGTCGCGCCGCAAAAGTACTGCAAAGTGATGATATTTTCATACCGAAAACTGTAATTTTAGAAACCCAGTGGGTGTTACAGTACGCGTATGAAATCGATAAAACAGATATAATTACCGGTTTCCAGAAATTGCTGGGCCTTTCAAACATTTATCCGGAAAATGCTGAAACCGTGGCAGAGGCTATTTCCTGGTATGGGCAGGGCCTTAATTTCGCTGATGCCCTGCATCTGGCATCGAGCAGGGATTCGGAGAAATTCGCCACATTCGATATCGCTTTTGCAAAAATGGCGCGAAAAGTTAGTTCACTCCGTATTATCAAGCCTTAACCAAAAGCTTCGATTAAATCTCTCAAACCTAATTGATTTAACGTTGCCTTATCCGGTTTGCCGCTGTCCGGATCCCAGCCCATGGCCTGACGGTATTCGCGGGCCAGGCTGTCGACATCGATGGTCACACCGGCCACGGGGCCGTCATCCTGGGGTGGCCTTCCAGCCATCCTGTCGGGCAGTTTGACATCAGAAGGAGCAATTCCCTCCCGCAGGTTAAAACAGTGTCGCAATGTCTGGATACGGGCGCCGGTGGTCAGGATTTCATTAGCATCCAGGTCCCAGCCGGTGACGGCATTGAAGAACTCGATCAGCGGGTAGTTGCCGAAAAACATCATCGGCATGATGCACACGCCGGCACTGGAGCCCACCTGGAGGTACTGGGAGGCCGTGGCGCTTATCGGGCCCTTTCCACTATAGGTGTAACGATCATATTCGCCAATATTCAATTCAGGGTAGGGCGCCCATTGCCCGGGACCAGCGTCGATGCGCGCCATGGGTGCGGCGGTATGACGGCCCGGAGTGGGATCACAAACAAAACCGGTGCCGCGGCTGGGTAGATACAGGGCGTTGTGCAGACCGGGTTCCTGGCCGCCGACGTGCATGGCAAATGGCGCGGCAGCACTGCCGATTTTTTCAGCTGCCACTTTAACGCCGTCGGCCAGGACATCACCGAATCCTTCGCGAGCGATCATTTTGGCCGTCATTGCGATCATGGCTTCGGCATTGCCCCAGGTCAACTCAATGCCGTCGGTATCGCCGGTGGTAAGGATGCCGTTTTCAAAGCATTCCATGGCAAAAGCCAGGACGGTGCCAGCGGAGATGGTGTCCAATCCGCTGCGGTTGCACATGTCGTTTAGTTTAATAATCGATTCAAAGTCATCACACATGCACAGGGTACCAAAGGCGCCGATGGTTTCATACTCGGGCTTGTGGGTTTCTCCCACCGGGTACTTACCGTTGTCCACGTTGAAAATACCCCCGCAGGCAATCGGGCAGTTGGCACAGCCGTATTTGCGACTCTGATACGCCATAATAGCATCGACATCAGCGATCTTTTCCAGGTTCGGAAATGACTGTTCACCGGTATGTTGCCAGTTTTTGACCGGAGTGACACCCGAGGCCACGCCACCGCCCGTGATACCGCAGGTGCCGTGATCCATCAGCGTCTGCGCAAACCCGCCCATCTCCCGCATCTCTTTGATAAAAGCTTTGCGCAGGCGAACCAGTTCATCGTTATCGGCGATGCGGGCCCTGCCGCTGCCGCGCACGGCAACGGCCTTGAGCTTTTTGGCGCCCATGACCGCGCCCACTCCCGAGCGCGCGGCAATCCGTCCGGCGTCGTTGACGATACCGCTAATCAATGACCGCTTTTCAGAAGCCGGTCCGATGGAGGCAATCCGAATTTTGCCGTCTTTAGCTTCCGTTCGGATGGATTGCTCGGTATCGACCGTGTCCTGGCCCCAGAGGTGAACGGCATCTTTGATCTCGATGCGATCATCAACGATAGCAATATATTTGGGCGCTGCCGCCACACCGCTGACAAAAATGGCATCCCAGCCGGCGGCCTTTAATTCGGCCCCGAAATACCCGCCGGAATTGGCATCACCCCAGCCACCGGTCAACGGCGATTTGCAGACGGCCATGTATCGACCGCCGGTAGGCACCTTGGTGCCGGTCAACGGGCCGGTCGTAAAACCCAGGTAGCTTTCCGGACCCATCGGATCGACGCCTTTTTTCTGTCGTTCAAATAAGATCCGGGCGCCCAGCCCCTGTCCGCCGATATAATCACGGGCCATGCGTTCATCCAGTTCTGAAATTTTTATTTTGCCCGTGCTTAAATCGACAAAGCCAATTTTACCAGCATATCCACCAACCATTTAACGCCTCCTTGTGTTCTGATGTATAAATTAAGTCCTTGATGTATACCTCCAATTCGAATGACAGTCAAAATGCTTTATACAGGTCGGCGCCTTGTTTTTATTAAACGTACAAAGACATACGTTTGCTTATTGAAAGAACCCCAAATCGATCAACAGTATCTGTTCATTAGCGCAAATTCACCTTAAAGGTGACGGTGCGATTAAAAGAGCGATCCTGTAAGTTGGTTTCAGGGCGCAACGGCTGTGTGTGGCCGACACCCCTGGCAACAAAATTTTCATTCTTCAGCCCGGATGAAACTAAAATGGTCAGAATGGTTTCAGCGCGCCGCTGGCTGATCTGCATATTGAATTTATCGGTCCCGGTGCTATCCGAATGGCCCGTGATCTTAATCTGATAGCCTTTGCCGACGGCCATCGCCAAAGTATTCAATTCTTTCAATTGCATGATCAGCGTATCGATTGCACCTTGCTGGCCTGGTACGAGGTCTTCGCTTCCGGCCAGAAAAAATAAAGCAAGCCGGTCGATCTGTTGCCTTATTTCCATCAACCGCGCGATGTCAGTATTGATGAGCTGATCGTATTGGAATTTTGAAATGGCGCTGATGGCTTTGACCTTTTGCTGGGCCTTCAGCAGCCATTGTTGGCTAGCGGTACCCTGTGCTTGAAGGGTGTCGCCTTTTAATTCAAGGGTTACCGTTTGCGGCGGCTGCAGTTGGCGATCAATGTCCAGCAATTCGGAATCATCATATGCTTTTATCCAGGGCAGGCTGAAAACCCGGTTACGGCTGGCTTCGATCCATTGATGCAGCGCCGCCCCCCTGGCATGCAGGGCACCGTTTTTGAATTCCAGACGAACGGTTTCGGGCGGGTTGAGGGCTGCCCGCAACCGTTGATGGGCAAACTCAGGTAAAAGGGAATAATAGGGCTCCCAATGGAATATAACCTGATCTTGCGGCAAGCCGGAGGTCTTTAACCCGGCTATTGGATCCGGCGCCAGCGGATCTTTCAGCCCATAGACGTGGCGTTTGCCGTCTTTTTTTTTGACATTCGTGATAACGATCCCCGGCTGATCGCCCAATCCGGAGACATACTGCGACCAGCGACGATGCGTCAGGTAGCTGCTTAAAGACCACCCGCCGAGCAACACTGCAATCAGAGCAACAACCCCCCACAGCAGATAGGCGGGCTTTTGTTTTTCTTTTTTAAACTGAGCCGCCAGACAGTCCTCAAGAATGTAACGTGTGCCTTCAAACGGCGCCGCGTCCCCTTCAAAGGAAATCATGGCTTTACGGTGCCTAAAATGAATTTCCTCCAGGGCATCTTTTAAAATGTTTTGCAGATCCAGTGGCGGATTTCCGCGAATAACTGCGGCTAAAAACGCTTGCGGCCCTTGTTCAATCCAAACGCTGCGCTCGCCTACGCGCAGCGTTTCAAGCGTTTCTTCGGCTGGGCCGCCAAATGAATCCTGCACGAAATCTTTGATGGCGGTCAGCATGCTGGAGACCAGATCCGGGTCGTCGGCGCTAACGGTCTTGGTAACGACATGTTGCAGTACCAGGCCGGTTTCGCGATGGATGAGAAACACCTGCTCGACCTGATAAATAAGGGTATGCAGCAGCACGACCTCGGCAAATGATTTCTGGGTCCTGAGCGCCTCGAGGCGCCATTTCAAACCATTGAAGGATAAACTGTGTTCAAGAATCTGGTTGAAACTCTGGATCATCCCCTGGATGGCCGAGGCGATCGCCCTGCGAATCGCAGGGCCCATAACGGGAAAAAGTGCATCCACCAGTGCTTTGCGGTCTCTTCTGATGGAAGACTTAATTGTTTTTTCGGTGATGGGCTCCAATGCCATTTCAATCTTCTTATCGCGCTGCGAGCGCAAAGAAATGGCTTCCGGCAAAACGCGGCTGACATCTTGGGCATGCAAATCGGGGGTGTCCAGGCGCTTTTGCAAATCATCCAGTTGTGCCTGAATCGGCTTTAGCAGCAATTCACGCAATTCATTTAAGGCATCCTGCGGCTGTTGGGAGTCGGGTGACTTCGATTTTTCGCTCTGCTCGTCGGTCGAATCACTCATTTTTTGGATCATCCGTTGTGCGGTCGAATTTTTCGGCCAATTCATTGGATGTGCGCACTGCCATTTCCATCAGCAGTTCAGACAGAGTTGTGCGGGCCACTTTATTTTCATCGAGCTCATTATATGCCCGTTTGAGTGCCTCGGCAGCTTCGGTTTGTTTATCGGCGATATCGTTGGTCAATTCCTTGGAGGTATCAAGTATCTGCTGCCGTAATTCACGCGTATCTTTACTCTGTTTTTCTTCGAGTTGCTCGATGTTTTTGGATATCGATCGCATTGAATCTTTAAACTCTTTGGATATTTTTTGGGTTGCCGCATCGCGCATGGATTGCTCATTTTTTAGTCGATCACTGAGCGCTTCGATCTCTTTTTTTATATATGCTTCAATTGAATCCAAGCGTTTATGGGTGGCATCGCGCAATTCTGTCAGTTTTTTCTCCAGCCCATCTTCCAGACGCGCAAAGCGTTTGTCATAATCCTGCATCTGGTTGCCAAAAATAATCTCTCTGATTTTGTCAACGCTCTGGGCGCCGTTTGATTCCTGGGCGCTTTCCTGTAGTCGGCTGCCCGGCAAGGATTCAGCTGAAGATTTATGCTTCGGAGATGATGGGTTGGCTTTTTTCTTGGCCTTTGTCACCGGTATGCTCCTTTCATTTGGGATAGGTTCTAATAAAAACAGCGCGACCCTCTGTTCGGGTTGTTTGATTTTTTAAGAATCGCTTCTAATGGATTGACCTTATGGTTACCCCGATGTATGGTTTTGCTTTCCTGCTCACTTGTAAGCCAAAGTTTACACTTTTTCAAGGAAATTTAGCCTGTTGAGAAGTTAATCATTATTTGCTATTGAAAAAGGAAATTATGATATTCATTGCCTGACCTGCATGTGCAGTGGTTTGCCTGCGGGGTCACACTGTGAGCACGGTTCAACGGCCGACAAATTTACGTTTACACTATCGGTGGTGATATGGCTTTTGTAAAGAAAAAAATTTGCCTAATCGGGCCATTTGCAGTGGGTAAAACCAGCCTCATCCAACGTTATGTCTACGATCGCTTTGATGAAAAATATTTAACTACCATCGGCGTCAAGATCAGCCAAAAAGCACTGCCGCCGATTAAAGTTCCGCACGGCGATCAGATGATCCAGCATACCTTTCTCATCTGGGACATTGCCGGCCTGGAGAAATTTGACAGTGTGGTGACGAACTACTTCCGCGGCGCGGCAGGTGCCCTGATTGTTGCTGATTTAACCCGGCCGGAAACCATCGAGAACATCAGCCATTTATATGATCGGTTTTCCGCCGTCAGCCCTGACGCGGATGTTATTGTTTTGGGGAATAAGCTGGATATATTTAAAGACGATAAGCAAACACGATCAGCCCTGAAAGCGAAAGCAGCGGATTTTAAGACCGAACTGATGTTAACCAGTGCTAAGACCGGAGAAGGGGTAGAGCAGGCGTTTATGAGCCTGTCTCAGAAAATCGGGTGCCACAATGAGTGATGCCTTAAAGCAGTTGTTAACTTATAAAAATCTGGGGGCCGTTCTTTTTGATGAGCAGTTGCATATTATTGAAGCCGATGAACTGGCCAAAGAATTATTTGTGTCGATCGGACAACGCTTGCACAAAGGTCATTTGCTGGATTTTTTTCCCGAATTGATCGGAAGTGAAGAATTTCTGCAACAAATTATCGAGCAGAAAAAAAGCGATTTTCGTTTGGATTTTGTCGATCGCGCTGTTGACGATGAGCGTGCCGCTTTTTTTAATCTGCTTGTACTGCCGGCCCAGCAAAAGGATTGTGGTCTTCTGATACTCGAAAACGTTACCGATCAAGCGCTTGCCGAACAGGAATCGAATCAACAACGATATGAGCTTTTTCTCTATAAACGGGATCCTGAATTTCGCAAACAGTTCTTGAGTGAAAGCATTCTCGGCCACTCCGAAGCCATTGAACGTATCCGTGCAACCATTCAACAACTCAGCAAATATCCATCGGCCACCGTATTACTGATGGGAGAAACCGGCTCCGGGAAAAATCTGGCGGCCCGTGTTCTGCATTACAGCTCGATGTCAGCCGAGGCGCCTTTTGTGGAAATTAATTGTGCCGCGTTGCCGGAGCATCTAATTGAATCAGAGCTGTTCGGATACGAAAAAGGGGCGTTTACCCATGCGGTGACTTCCAAGCGCGGCCTATTAGAAGAAGCCCAGGGCGGAACGCTGTTTTTGGATGAAATCGGTGAAATGCCCCTGAACATGCAGGCCAAAGTGCTGAATGCGCTCGAAAACAAGCAATTCCGTCGTCTGGGCAGCACCAAACCCATTGAAACCGACCTGCGCATCATCGCTGCCACCAATCGCCATCTGCAGAATGAGGTCGACGCCAAACGGTTTCGTGAAGATCTTTTTTATCGGCTGAATGTCGTCTCGATCACCATGCCGCCGCTGCGGGAATTGGGAACCGATATATTGATCATTTCCGAATACCTGTTAAAGTTGTTCAATGTCGAGTTCAAAAAAGACGTCAAGGGATTTACCGAAGATGCACGTCAGCTCATACTCAACTATTCCTGGCCGGGCAATGTCAGGGAGTTAAGTAATTGCCTGGAGAGGGCGATGATTTTTGCAGATCATGAAACGCTGGATGCTAGCGAACTTGTTATTTTCGGACCGCAGGCCCAACAGGGTAAGCACCCATCGCAACAATGGGTTGTCCCGCCCGGCGGTATCGTATTGGAAGAGGTGGAGCGGCAGCTGATTCAGTCGGCATTGGAGCAGTCCGGCAATAATAAAAGCAAAGCCGCTCGCCTGTTGGGTCTCACCCGTGACACCCTGCGGTACCGTCTGGATAAATATCAGCTCTCATAAACGTCGCTGCGCCATTTACCCCATCAAATCTAGCAATATCCCCCGATTCGCTTACCACCCTGAGCCATCCTTTTGGTGATCATATTAAAATTAATGTGATTTCAATTATTTATAAAATAAAGTAAATGCAAATCAGAATGGCATGATACTTGTTTATCGATATGTTCACATGGAGCTGCTATGAAACTAATTTGCCCAAAATGCGGAAAGAGCCAGGACGTAAATAAAGATGATATGATGGGGCGCTACATTGTCTGCCGACATTGCCACTATGCCTTTATGTGGGAAAAAAACCTGAAGCAGCAGCATCAGAATAAGGACAAGCCGTTTCCGACCTAACCTTCAATAAATGCCTTGAATCGGGTCAGACCCTCTTCGATTTCAGATTTATCGATTCCCGAGTAAGCCAGACGGATATAGGCGTTTTTCTCATCTTTTAACAGGCGACCGAAATGCAAGCGCGAGCAAAACGATACACCCGTTGCGCTCAAAACACCTCTTCTGAATTCCTCAATATCACTGAAGCCTTTTTGCTGCATGGCGGCGGTTACATTTGGAAACAGGTAAAATGTGGCATTCGGCCGAAAGCAATGAACACCTTCAATCGAATTTAATATGTCCACCGCAATATCCCGTCTTTCTTTTAAGGTATCGAGAATCTGCTGCACTTCAGACTGATCACCGGTGAGCCCTTCGATGGCTCCGTATTGAATAAAATGGTTCGGGCAAGATTCGTCATTGACGTTTAATTTGGCAATGACATCGATAATTTCCTTGGGGCCGATAGTGGCGCCCAAACGCCATCCGGTCATGGCAAATTTTTTGGAGAAGGTGTACAGAATCATGCTGCGCTCGGCCATATGCGGCAGTGATGCAAAAGAGGTACTTTTACCGGCATAGCGAATGTCAAAATAGGCTTCGTCGCACAACACGAAAAGATTATGCTTGTGCACCAGGGCGGCCAATTGCTCCAATTCCGCCATCGAACACTCGGCACCGGTGGGGTTTTGCAGGTCATTGAGAATCAGCAGTTTGGTTTTGGGTGTAATTTTTTGGGCCAGCAGGTCAATGTCAATTTCAAAGTTATCCTGGCCTTCAAGATAACCATAAGGAACCGCAGTGCCGCCGTTAAACTCGATCTGGGATTCATAAATCGGATATCCGGGGTTAGGGTAGAGCACTTCGTCGCCCGGATTCATCAGTGCCAGGATAAACTTACCGATCGTGGGCTTGCCGCCGGGTTGGATGGCGACATTTTCCATTGCATAAGGGACCCCGCGTGAAGCGCTCACGTCAGCCGCCAGAATTTCGCGCAACTGCGGTATGCCGGCATTGGGGCAATAGCCGGTCTTGCCGTCCTTCATGGCTTTGATGGCGGCTTCCATCACATTGGCCGGTGTCTGGATATTCATATCGCCCAGATGAAAGGGGTACACCTTGTTGCCTTTGGCTGCAAATGTTGCGGCTTCGGCCGATACCGCAAAGGCGGTTTCGGTTCCCAACTTCTGAATTCGTTTTGCAATCTTCATGGTCTTTTCCTATCGCAGAATGGATGCGCAATTTCTATGGTTGAAATGATATGGGTAACCATAGACTAAATCGCCAAATTCTTCAACCCGCCGGATCACCGCCATGTCACGACTTATTTTGCCCTGCAAATTCAGCCCGTTTACTACCTAAATTTTGCATGAAAATTAATGCGATGTTAGGATTGCCTTTAAAGGCAGCATGTCAGGCAACTTATTGAAGTACAACAAAATACCTGTAAGGTATAATGGATGTAAATCATTTTATCGCATTAATTTTCACCCTTAAGTCTTCGCTTTTAGCTTCGGACTACGCTATGGAAGACACGACAATACAAGTCACCCCAACAACTGGGCGAGCCGGAGGCTTCCATCTGCTGCGTTATTCAGGGCGAAGCATAGATCACTATAGCTTCACCCTGAAATGCCTTACATATGAAAACCTCCGACTCGTGCAAAATTCAGGTACTACCTTAAATCGTTGATTTACAGACCGCACCCGGCTGATGTGAATACATGCGCAGGTTTTTATCTGAATCTCGCATGAAAACAGGTATTAACGATTTAAGTCCCAGATGCCATCGGCCGATATTGCTTATTAGCTTTCGGAATTACATCATGATTTTTAAAAAAAAAGCAGGAAACACGCGATGTTGAATGTCCATATTTCCCGTCAACCGGTTTCTGTTATGACCGCGGTTAATTTCGGCGAGCTCAAAATGAGCCAAAACCCGGCTGAAACGCTGGTGGCCTTTTCGATCGGGTCGGGTATCGGGGTAGCCATTTATGATCCGATCGCAAAGTCCGGCGGATTGTTAAATTTTGTGCTGCCTGATTCATCGATACTGTCATCGTCGAAAACGCAAATCCAACCGTTTATGTTTGCCGATACCGGTCTGGCAGCGCTTTTAGATGCACTTCACGATTTGGGCGCGCAAAGGGAAAATTTTAAAGTGGTGCTTGCCGGCGGGGCTCAGATCATCGATCAAACCGCCGAATTTAATATCGGCCACAAAAATCATCAGGCGGTCACTTGTCTTTTGAAAGCAGAACATTTGACCATTCAGTATGCGGACATCGGCGGTATCTGCCTAAGAACGCTGCGTCTGGATATTCGCACTGGTGATACCACTATCCAGACCCCGGGTCAAACAGAGGTGACGGTGTGACCCCTGTTGATGACATTATCAGCGGAATTGATACCCTCAAGCCGATTCCGCCTGTGGCGGCGCAGATCATGGCCCTGGCAGAAGATGAGAACAGTTCCATGGCGGATATTGCCGATCTGATTGTTCACGATCCTTCGATTACGGCCAGCCTTTTGAAAATTTGCAACGCAGCCCATTTCGGATTATCAAGACAGGTTAATTCAGTGCGGGATGCCATCGTTTTACTGGGGCTGGATGAGATTATCGAGCTTGTTTTGCTTAACGCAACAGCTGAAAACTTCAAAGATGAACCTGATGGCTATGGGCTCGGCGAGGGAGAGCTCTGGCATCACGCTGTCACATCGGCGCATACTGCCAAAATTCTGGCAGAAAACCATGGATTTGCTTCCCAAAAGCATCTTATATTTACAGCGGCACTTCTCAAG
>JASFGH010000038.1:0-14227 GCA_050123865.1 Desulfobacterales bacterium
ATACCAACCGTCAGGCAGTTTATTGATAACTGCGGATGTTTTTCCAACTGCAAAGCCTTTAACGCGGATATCGGATTGCGGATCTTTTCCAATTCTAACTGATTTATCATTAAGTTCTATGTCTTTATTTCTTTCAGACAAAAACGTCAATTTACAGGGTGGCTGACTGGGCTCTTTGGCATTGCTTTTTTTCGACACAATCTCACCATCTATTTTCCGATCATACTTTTTCATTAATTCTCTGTACTTTTTTGTATCCATTTGCATCGTTTTGTTAATTGTAGTTGATCGTTTTTCAATTTCTTTATCGATCTTTGGATTTGAGAACTTTAAGTCATGTTTTGCAATTGAGATGGTGTCACCATCATTTAGCCAATGGGATTTGATTAGCTGATCCCCCACAAATGAACCGTTTTCGCTTTTGAGGTCAACATATAAGAATCCATTCCCATCTGATTCTATTTTGGCGTGTTGATTAGAAACGGCAAGGTTATCTATAACAATATCATTAATTTTGTTGCGGCCGACGAGCAAGGTATCACCTTTACTGATTTGATAATTTGCTAAGGTTTTTTCCTTAAATATAAGAGAGATTGTTGGCATTTTTTAGGACTCTTTCGATTTGTATTTTCATTTTATATAAGAAACCCGACTGTTATCCTTTCTTTATCATCGGCGCTATTTATGGAAATCTTTAATTTATCTTCCTCTTCTGATTTTTGCGCTTCCTTCCTCGATCAATGTGATTTCGACCCGCCGATTGGCCTGTCGGCTCCGGGCGTTGCGATTGGGTTGCCGGGGGCGATAGGCTGAATAGCCTTCTATGGAAACGCGCTGCGGGCTGATGCCGTGGCCAATTAAAAACTTGGCGACATTAACGGCCCGGATGGCTGAAAGCTCCCAGTTGGTGGGAAACCGCTCGGTTTTGATGGGCACGTCGTCCGTGTGGCCAGCCACAGCGACCCGGTAGCCTTTTTGAGATGAAATGAATCCGGCAATTCGCTTTAAGGTAGGTTGAAAATCAGGCAGCAGTTTGGCATCGCCTACATTAAACGCAATTTTTTCTCCCAGCACCAGCACCAGCCGCTTTTGATCCCAACGCACGGCAAATTCTTTTTTGTCTTTAGAACGCACGGTCTGCATGACCTGCTGGCGTAACTGCTCTAAGGATGCATCCCGGGTTTGGCTCTCAGATGTCTGCAACGGAACATCGGAATCGTTTTTTGCGGTGATCTTGCGAGTGATGGCATGCGAATAGAATAGAATAAACAGAATCAATAGCAGGGTGATGAGATCCACAAAACTCCATAGGGTCGTATCTTCCTCAACGCTGGAAGACGATAGCCGCTTCTGTAGCAGCCCCCTTTTTTGCTCGGAAAACTCAAGCCGACGTTTAAGTGTGTTTTCTTTCGATTCTGCCATGTGCTGGCCTCGCCTCTGGCAGTATCACTGCACTTGCATCTGGGGCGTCGGCCGTATCTGCGGTTTTTCTTTTATTGGCTTGTGCATACGGCTGAGTTGATTGATATCCAGATAAGAATTCAGACGGTGGGAAATCGACTTAGACGTTTTCTGATCGGCGATATCCAGGATCCCCTCCAGTATGATGTTTAAAACCGTTGCTTCGGCTTTGGTGTATTCGGATAATTTTTTTGAAAGCGGAAAAAACAGAAAATTGGCCAGCAAAATACCGTACAACGTGGTCAATAATGCCAGCGCCATGCCTTTGCCGATCATGGCCGGATCTTCCATACTGTTGAGCACATTGATCAAACCCAGGATGGTGCCCACAAAGCCGAAAACCGGGGCCAGTTTGGCGAGGGTATTCAAAATATTGACCTGCGACTCTTTGCGGGAAAAATAAAGTTCATAGTCCTTTTCCATGATATTGCGGATGTCATAGCGATCATAACCGTCTACGACCAGTTCGATTCCTTTTTGCAGAAAAACGTTTTCAAGCCCTTGGCGTGCTTTTTCAAGGGCCACAATACCAGAACGGCGCCAGATGTGCGCCAGCATTTCCAGTTCGCTGACCAGCAACTCGCCGTTGGTTTCTTGCTGCTTGAAAACCACCATAAGGCTTTTGCAGAGGTCTCTGAAGGTTTTCAGGGGAAAAGCGATTAATGCGCTTAAAAGCGTGCCGGCTGTCACCAGCACAACGCTTTTTAAATTCATGATGATTGAGGTGCCATCGATGACACTTTCAGATATAATAATAAAAAATATCAGGCCTACGGGCAGCAACAATTTCTTGAGCACGGAAACTTCCTCCTATGGGGTTCGATACGCGTATCCAATTACCGCTCTGCAGGTATTGTGCCAAATTAATTTTAAAGTAATTACAAGATATTAAATAAATATAGGGCGAAATTGGCGTGCAAAATTTGCCTAGCCGCCATCAACAGCAGGCATTCAGGAGCCGGGGGGGTGAGCCCGCTGCCGGTTAGCCGTTAGGCGCTTTTTTTGACCCCAAAATGGGGATCATTCACGGTTGCAGATCAAAATAATTTGAATGAAATGATTTGAGGGTATATGATCTAATGTGTTGGTTTAGGCGGTCTATCACCTTAAATTACTTTAGCTGTCAGGAGGTGCCATGAAGCGCTTATTGATTATGGTTCTATTTGTGTTGGCTGTCGCCTTTTCGGCGGCTGCTGGCGATAACCCTAAAGTGGTTCTGGAAACATCCAAAGGCAAGATAGTGCTCGAGCTGTATGCGGATAAGGCGCCGGAAACCGTCAAGAATTTTTTAGCCTACGTCGACGCGGGATACTACAACAACACCATTTTCCACCGCGTGATCCCCAATTTCATGATTCAGGGGGGCGGTTTTACGGCCGACATGCAGAAAAAGCAGACCCGCGCTCCAATCCGCAATGAAGCCGACAACGGGTTGCCCAACCAGCGCGGCACCATCGCCATGGCCCGGACACCGGATCCGCACAGTGCCAGCGCTCAATTTTTTATTAACACAAAAGACAATGACTTCCTGAATCATAGTGGCAAAACCGCGCAAGGCTGGGGATATGCGGTATTCGGACACGTGGTGGAAGGCATGCAGGTTGTGGATGGTATTTCCAAAGTGAGGACCGTCACGCGGGGCCGTTTTCGGGATGTACCGGCTGAATCCGTCATCATCTCCCGGGCAGCCCGGCTGCCCTGAGTGCTACGACCCTGCGCAGGAGCGGGCTTCAGAGCCGCTGGCATCGGGTTCTCAGCCTTTGCGGCTTCGCCTTTCGCTGGCGAAAGCGTGAAAGAAGAAAAATACAATGGCGCCGGCGAACAATAAAATCGCTAATGGCAGTGTCAGCAAACTGATTGGGTTTTCCAAACCGGGTGCTTCGCACCCGGTTTCACCCGCAACGACTGGGGCACTTCGCGCCCCTGTCTTTTGCCGCCTATGGCGTTTAAATCCAAGCCACCCGCTGTGCGGGTGGTCGTTGACTCCGATCAAAGCACATATCGACATGACAGCTATTCCTTGGTTTTTTTAACCTCGGCGGACCGGCCGCCTTCCAATATTTGCAGCGCATTCTTTAGCACCTGCTGCGGCGGAATTTGCTTTAAACACAAATTGTCGCCATCGCAGGGCGAGTTGCGATGGTTATAAGCGGTCAGGCACGGTGAGCAGGGCAGGGGATTGTAAAACAGGGTCGCTTTGTCATCAACCGGGCCATACAGATCCGGGGTTTCGGGTCCGAAAAATATAATCGTCGGAACGGGCGTCAGGGCCGCAAATTGACCCGGGCCGCCATCGTTGGTAATCAACAGCCTGGCAAATTGAAAAATAAGCATCAATTCTCGCACGCTGCGGGTATATCCGGTCAAATCGATGCAAGCCGGATGGTTGCAATCTGATAGGATGGCAGCTGCCACCTGTTTGTCTGTCGCCAGACCGACGATGCCCACGGTATATCCCTTTTTTATTAATTCGCTGGCTACCTGGCTGTAATAATGGCGCGGCCAGGCCCTGATGGGCAATATTCCACCGCCGGGGTAGATGAGAATCAATTTTTTGCCGTCAATGGCCCGAAAATCAGTTCGCAGACGGGTCTGCATGGCGTCAATTTCAGGTTGTGTAAATTCAATCGCCGGTGCTTTAAAATTGTTTTGCCGCGCTGCCTGCTTGACCATTGGCGTGCTGACTGAGTCAATGGCCGATACCAGATTGAGAAACTGCTGCGAGATATGATGATAGGGGTTGAATAGCACGGGGCGGTTGATAAAAGTGCCGCGGTACAGTCCTTCCTGCGTGTGCGGATGGAACCCGACGCGAATCCTGGCTCCGCTCAAGAATGATATAATGCTGCTGATTCTGGCAAACAGCTCACAATCGATTACGACATCAATTTTGAGTTTGCGAATTTGATTCAGCGCGCGCAGGCAATCTATGGCAAAGGCGCCAAAAGCGGTATCGCGGATGGTCACAATGTTTTCTTCTGGGGTCACATCCAGCAGCGTCAAAATTTCTTTGTTCTTATCGAACAATAGACCGTATAATTCAGCGCCCGGGTATCGCTTTTTTATGAGCTGGAACATGGGGTAGGCCAGAACCAGACTTCCCATCTCAGAGAGTAAAATGACCAGAAACTTTTTGGGCTGAAATCCGTCGTCCTCATCCCGGCTTTTGCGGTAGAAAAGCGAAAGAATCCGACAGATCAATGCGCCGATATAGCGGTCTATTTTGCGTTGAAAACCAATATTCATTTGACCCAAATGCCAGCGTTGGGAATCTTATTATGTTTTGCGGTCAAGCCTCACCACTGTCGCCCCCCAGCCGCCGGCTTCCGGAGGCGCATCAGTGTAATGACGGACCAATGGGTGTTGATCCAGGATCTGATGTACCCGCCGTTTCTGAATACCCTTGCCCTTGCCGTGAATGACACGCACCGAAAAAATCCCTTCTTTGATGCATTCTGAAAAATACTCGTTTAAAAGATCGGGTATATCCCGTGGTCGAAACGTATGCAGATCCAGAACATCTTCGATGGGTATCCGAATGGGTTCCATGATCACCGGCCGGGTCGCCTCCTTTGCATTCAGGGTCGCGGTGCTTGATTTTAACCGTGAAGATAGATAAGTTTTGGGGCAACGGCCATAAAACCTTTATTGCCGCCTTTTAACCGGGCGATCATTTCCGGAGCATCGTCGCCGGCAACCGCCTGAATCGTTCAATATCTAAATAATATCAGTTTATTAAAGGCGTGTACATTAAATTTCGTGACGGTGGCAAGGGGGTAGCGACCGCCTCATCCTCGTCCCCGGCGTCGTCACCGTTCTCGGTTTTAACGTCAATTCGCCATTATCCACAAAAAGGTAATCATTCCGGCCAGAATAAACTGGGTTTCAAGCAAAAATTCCAGTCGAATTCCCGGAAACATCTGGGCCCGTTCATAGGCTAATATGATGAGCGCAATAAACACCGGGCACAGCATCAGGGCAAATCCAAGGCCTGACGTCATGCCTAAAGCGCTTAAACCGGCCAACCCCGCAGTCAACAGGATCAAAATAAGTTTCAACAGCTGCATCGAGCGCTTTTCCCCCAGAAGGATGGGTATGGTCTCCTTGCCCACCAGGCGGTCACCCTGCATATCCAGGATGTCAAAAAAAGCGGTTTTCACAAAAACAATGCCAATGGCCCACAGCGCCACGAGCACATTGATTCCGTGAATACGGCCGAATTTGGACAGAGGCGGCAGAACGGCTGTGACAATTCCCCAGGCAACCGCAATCAGAAGCGTTTTTGAACCGGGAATATCTCTTAATTTTTGGTACCTGGCGCCGGTCAACCATGCGGGTATAATCTTCAGGTTGTAAGAAAGCCCCAATAGACTCATGACCAGCAAGGCCATGAATGGAAATATGCCGATACTAAAGGCGATGATCAATCCGGCGGCACCTGCGATGCCCGCCAATATGGCCAGCAGTAATTTGTAGCGGGAGTAGAAGTTGGCCCGGTTGGGATCATTGTATCGATCGGCGCGGGTATCGGTCAGGCGATTGAGGATATGCATGGACTGAACGTAGAGCATTGATATTACAATATATGGAAAGGTCTGATAAATGCCCTGCAGTTTATTGCAGGCGTAGCACAATGCGCCGGCGCCGATGGCGACATACGCGTTGGTCAGCAGCAGGGCGCGCTGAATTTCAAACGCCAGCCTCCGCCAGCCCTGCTTGCGTTTGAAAAGCATTGCCTCAAGCGCCCGATAGACTTTTTTAATGACCCAGTTAGGCGTTGAAGCGCCGGCGGTGATGCCGATCTGGCTGGTGTCCGTCAGCGCCTGCAGGTCAAGATCAGCAAGATCATCCTCATTTTCGATATGAAAAGCGGGCTTGCCGGTCTGGCGGGCGATATCGACCAGTCGTTTTGTGTTCCCGCTGCTGCGACCACCGACCACGATAACCGCATCCACTGAATCTGCCAATCGTTGAACCTCTGCCTGGCGGCGCTCGGTAGAGTCGCAAATGGTCTCAAATACTTTGTAGTGCGGGTGGTTGCCGGTCGTCCAATATTTAACGGCCTGCCATAAATGGGTGTTGAGTGTCGTCTGGGCGACGATAATGGCCTTTTCAAATCCGGGAAGGGCTTTCAGCTCAACCACATTTTTGACCACATAGCTTTTGTCACCGCCATACCCGCGCAATCCGATAATTTCCGGATGGTTACGGTCACCAACGATAATGGTCGCATATCCCTTTCGGGCATGCTTTTTTATTATGGTTTGTACCTTTATGACCCGGGGGCAGGTTGCATCAATGACTTCAAAGCCTACTTCTGCGAGCCGGTTTTTTGTTTCGGGCGGCACACCATGAGCCCGGATGAGCACTGTTCCGGAACCTTCGGCCGGGGGCTCATCAAAGGCGGATATGCCCTTTTCTTTTAAAATCTCTAAAACCTGGGGATTGTGGATCAGGGGGCCGTAGGTTGATATCGGATGCCGGTGCTCATCGGGGGCATCGAGGACCATTTCAACCGCGCGGCGAACGCCCATACAAAATCCGGATGTTTTGGCAATAACGATTTTCATGTCACAGTTTTTTAATCTTGATACGGTTGCGCCGCTGCCTTTTTGATAATCTGCGGGCCGGCCCTTTTTTCTTCGTGGTCGGCTTCCAACCTGCGTTATCCTCGGTTTCGTCATCATGGCGGCCGTAATGGCCCGCCATTTCGATTTTAGCCTCAAAATGTTGAGCGCTGATTGTGGCCGTACCGCAGGCAGCCGCATAATCGATGACGTCCCGATCCGAGCTGACGACCAATGCTTTTTCACGTTCGCTGGACGCCATGCGTTTGATTATATCATCGGCCGATGTCCCCTTTGGTGAAAATCGAATCGAGATCCCTTTTTGCCGATGGCGTTGCTGGGAAAGCGCCGGGCTGTTCTGACCATCAAAGACCACCGTTATGGGATGGTGCTTGATTTTGCGGTAAGCTGCCAGCCTGTCCACCAGAGCCTCGCGGCCCAGCAGAATGTCCTGCGCGTCCAGCCGGCTCAAAGATGCAGATTGTCGGATAAGATTATATCCATCGATAATGATATGAAGCGTCATTTAAATCGTCAATTTTTGCGGCTATCGCCGGGTTTGCTGCAGGCTTTTAATCAGGCGATCCAGGTCATCATCGCTATAAAATTCAATTTCAACCCTGCCTTTGAGACCGTGTCGCTTGATGGTTACTTTGGTGCCAAAATGGCGTGAGAGCTCTTCAGCCAGGCTGAGCAGATAATGATCTTCAGCGTTTTTACTGCTCACTTTTGGTTTTTTCTTCGCACCTTTCAAAGCGCGCACAAGATCTTCGGTTTCCCTGACCGACAACCCCTTCTTGACAACTGAGCGCCAGGCCGCCAGTTGTTGGGTGGGGTTGGGTGTGCCCAGCAGCGCTCTGGCATGACCCATTGAAAGGTGGCCTTCCTGGATGCTCACCCGAATGGCCTCGGGCAATTGTCGCAGCCGCAAGAAATTGGCAACCGTGGAGCGGCTTTTTCCCACCCGCATGGCGGCCTCATCCTGCGTCAGATGAAATTCGGCTATCAGACGATGATAGGCTTCGCATTCCTCGATGGGGTTGAAGTTGGCGCGCTGAATGTTTTCAACAATCGACAATTCCAGTAATTTGGAAGTGGTGATGCGTTTGATGATAACCGGCACCTGGATCAGCCCGGCCAGTTTGGCAGCGCGCAGCCGTCTCT
Source organism: Desulfobacterales bacterium (assembly GCA_050123865.1). GTDB lineage: Bacteria > Desulfobacterota > Desulfobacteria > Desulfobacterales > JAHEIW01 > JAHEIW01. The sequence goes on from JASFGH010000038.1 coordinate 8,193, forward strand.
CCCCGGCAATCAGCTCATATCCGTCATTTTCCTCGCAGACTAAAAGCGGTTGCAGGATGCCCTGCTCTTTTATCGACTGGCTGAGTTCCTCTAATTCGGCTTCGGGAAACTGTTGGCGGGGCTGAAAGCGGTTGGGTTGTATGCGTTCAATATCACAATAGAAAAAATCTTTGGGTGGTTCTATCGATTTTTCCATTTCCGGGATGAGCGCTCCCAACCCTCTACCGAGGGCCTGTTTTTTGCGCTTGGCCGGCCCGCCACTCGATTTTTTGGCTTCTTTTTTCTTTTGCATCCTGTTCCCTATAATTAATATGGCAATTTTAGTAAGAACTTCTCTGTGTTCACTGAACTAGATTGAACGGAGTTGCTTGTTGAAAAGTTAGTTGTTTAGGATTTCCTTTGCCAGCCTAAAATAGCTCCGGGCACCCGCCGATGTGGCATCATAGAGCAGAATGGGTTTGCCGAAGCTCGGTGCCTCGCTTAAACGGACGTTGCGGGGTACCATTGTCTTAAATACAAGTGCCTCAAAATATTTTTGAGCCTCCGCTGCGACCTGATGCGCAAGATTAGTCCGTTTGTCAAACATGGTGAGTAATATGCCGGCAATGGCCAGGTCCGGATTAAAGCTGCGTTTGATACGCTTGATCGTATTGAGAAGCTGTCCCAGGCCCTCCAGGGCATAATATTCGGCCTGAAGCGGAATTAAAACGGAATCGGCAGCCGTGAGGGCATTAATCGTTAACAGGCTTAAAGACGGCGGGCAGTCGAGAAAAATATAGTCAAATTCCTGGTTGAGGCCGGCAATCAGATTCTTGAGGGCCTTTTCGCGTTGGGGATTGGACATCATTTCCACCTCAAACCCGATCAATTCGACATCTGCAGGAATCACTTTCAGCGTGGCAATTTCACTCTCCACGATCAAGTTCGCGGCGCCGGCGCGACCCAGCATTCCATGGTAAAGCGTTTTTTCGAGACGCGATCGATCGATACCCAGACCTGAAGTCGCGTTGGCCTGGGGATCGCAATCGATCAGCAATGTTTTTTTTTCTGAAACGGCCAGGGCGGCTGCCAGGTTTACAGCGGTGGTAGTCTTGCCGACACCCCCTTTCTGATTGGCGATACAGATGATTTTTGCCATAATCCGGATGCTCTAACACAAAATGCGGGGTTTGAAAAGAACTTTGGAATATGGCAATCTTACGCGTTTGCTCAAATGAGACAGATCGGTAATGGCGTGCGCTTTTATTGTCATCAATGTTGTTATTCCCAATTAAACTGGAGTATTGGAGCAGTGGCTAACTGGATAAGGGATTAACGACGGATATTTTCTGGCAATATGCCGCTGCTCCATTACGCCTTGTTTGTCTTGCGCAGATACGCTGGACCGCCTTGCTTTTACCCGCTTAAGTGTTATAATACCGAAATCTTCAATATATAAACAGATTGAGTCCACGATGATTCGAAAGCGCATATCAATCTTGATGGTCGCATTGATCCTGTTGGCACCGCTGGGTGCGCAATTTTCTTCCGGACTAACGGTCAGTGAGGAAGAGAAGTTGTCCCGATCCATCCTCGGGTACATTTACCGCCAGTATGAAATTATTGATGATCCGGTAATTGTGGACTATGTCAATCAGGTCGGCGACCGGATTGTTTCGGTTTTAACAGACCCCGTTTTTGACTATAAATTTCACGTTATCAATGTCGACACCTACAACGCTTTTGCCATCCCGGCAGGCTATATCTTTATCAACAGCGGGCTGATTGCAGCTATGGATAGTGAAGATGAGCTGGCTGGCATTCTGGCTCATGAAATTGCCCATGTGAATGCGCGCCATATTTCCCAGAAAATTGAAAAATCCAAAAAAATTGGCTGGGCGGCCCTGGCGGGTGTGGCGGCCGGCGTGCTCATCGGTGCGGCTGGTGGGGCAGAAGCAGGGCAAGCTGTCACAAAGGGCAGCCAGGCTGCCGGAGCAGCTGCCCAACTGTCCTATAGCCGTGACAACGAAATACAGGCTGACCAGTTAGGACTGATCTACCTGAACGATGCCGGTTACGACGGCGCAGGCTTGCTTAAAATCTTAAAAAAGATGCGCAGCAAACAGTGGTTCAGCACCGAACAGATTCCGACCTACATGCGAACCCACCCGGCAATTGATGAGCGCATCACCTATCTTGATTCCCAGCTGGCCGGTTCGCCAAAAGATAACAACAAGGGGGTGCAAGCGGATGCCGGCGATTTTAGCAGAGCGCATACCTATTTGATTACCCGCTACGGTGATGAAAAACTGGTCTTAAAGTATCTTGAATCACAGGTAAAGCAACATCCTCAAGATCCTATGGCCCATTATCGCTATGGGCTCATTTTGGCCCGGGTGAACCGCTGGACCGAAGCCATCGAGCACCTCAGAACGGCGCTGCAAAAGCGTGCCTTTGATCCGTATATGCTAAGAGATATCGGTCGGGTGTACTACCTTGACGGGCAATTTGAGCAATCCCTGAAGATGCTTAAGACAGCCCGCAATATGATAACCGATGATGCGGATTGCAGTCTTTACCTCGGCCAGACCCATATGGCCATGGGACAATATGATGAAGCGTCCTCTGTTTTGCGGGGTGTCGTCGAAAAACACCCCGGTTATACCAGGGCCTACTACATCCTGGGTCAAAGCCTCGGCAAGCAGGGGAATCTGGCAGATGCCTATTATTACCTGGGCATCTATCATACGCGCAAGCGGGACCTGAAAAAAGCCATCGTTCAATACCGGCAAGCGCTTAAGTATACCAAGGATGCGGAAAGGCGGGCCACCATTGAGAAGCGCTTAAAGAAGTATGAAGAGCTCTTGGCCAAGCAGCGAAAGAGACAATATTAATTGCGGTCAAAATGGGAAAACTGCATCGAAAACGTTCCGCGGCCCTGAGTCGCCGAGCGCAGATTTGTCGAGTAGCCAAACATCTGTGACAGCGGCACGGTGGCATTGATCACCTGAGCCCCGGCTTTGTGTTCAATGGAATCTATTTTGCCGCCCCGCGAGTTTAGCTCGCCGATGACATCACCGATGAAGGCCTCTGGCACAAAAATTTCTGCGGTCATAATCGGCTCCAATAAAAACGGTTTGCCGGCACTCATGGCGTCCTTGCATGCCATGGAAGCACTAACGGTATAGGCCAGCTCGGTTCCCAACGATTCTTTGTAGTTGGCATCGGTCAGCCTCACCTCAACGTCCACTACCGGATACCCCATCTGCGATCCGCTCTCCAAAGATTCCCAGACGCCCTTTTCCACAGCCGCCGTATACAGATCCGGCAATACATCATTTGTGATCTCAGATACAAATTTGTTGCCCGATCCCCTGGGCAAGGGCACCATGTTAACCGAAATCTCTGCGAAGTGGCGCTGGCCGGCTATTTCTTTATCAAAAATTACCTTGGCCGATCCGGGTTTTTCGATGGTTTCGCGGTAAACGACCTGGGGCTTGCCCACATTGACATTGGTATGAAATTCACGCAGCATGCGGCTGATAATAACCTCAAGGTGCAGTTCGCCCATCCCCGATAAAATGGTCTGTCCGGTATCCTCATCCTTGCGAACGATCAATGTCGGATCCTCTGCCATAAACTTGGCCAGGACCGTATCCATTTTTTCTTGATCCGCATGAGTCTTGGGCTCCACCGCAATGGATATGACCGGTTCATAGAATTCGATTTTCTCTAGCAATACCGGATGATTTTGGGTACACAGCGTTTCGCCGGTGGATGAACCCTTTAAACCGACGATTCCGACGATGCTGCCCGCACCCGCAGTGTTCATCCGCTCGCGGCGGTTGGCATGCATGTTCAGTATACGGGCGATTTTTTCCTTTTCATTGCGAGCCGGGTTAAAAACCTCTCCGCCGGACGTTATTTTGCCGCTGTAGATCCGGATATACGATAATTTGCGCCCTTCCATCATTGACACTTTAAAGATCAGGGCCGCCAGCGGCTCGGAATCCTTCGGCGGGCATTGAATCGTCTCGCCGGACTCGGGGTGCATCCCCTCGATCGGCGGAATATCAACCGGGCTGGGTAAAAATTGGGTAATCGCATCGAGCAAGGGTTGAATCCCCTTATTTTTCAGTGCCGCGCCGCACAACAACGGTACAAGCTTCATATCGACGGTTGCCTTGCGTATGGCGGCCAGCAGTGGGTCACTGTCAATAGCGGTCTCAGCCAGATAGGCCTCCATGATGTCGTCATCATGCTCTGCCAGGGTCTCAAGCAGCTTATCGCGGTATTCGGCCGCAGTGGTGGCAAGTTCTGCCGGAATCTCCAGTTCCTCATATTCAGCCCCGAGGGTATCATCATCCCATACGATCTGCTTCATGCGGATCAGATCAACAATGGCGTTGAAATTATCTTCCGAACCGACCGGCAGCTGTAAGATGAGCGGGTGGGCATTGAGGCGAGCTGCAATCATCTCGACGGTTCCGAAAAAATCAGCCCCGATGCGATCCAATTTATTGATAAAGGCGATTTTTGGCACCCTGTATTTATCGGCCTGGCGCCATACGGTTTCAGACTGGGGTTCCACGCCCTCCACGGCGCTGAATACGCCGATGGCGCCATCCAGCACCCGCAAAGAGCGCCCGACTTCAATGGTAAAATCAACATGGCCGGGGGTGTCGATAATGTGAATTTCCGTATTTTGCCAGTGACAGGTCGTAACCGCGGAAGTAATCGTGATGCCCCGTTCCTGCTCATCGGGCATCCAGTCCATTACCGCCTCCCCGTCGTGTACTTCTCCGATTTTATGGGAACGACCGGTGTAATATAAAATCCGTTCGGTAACCGTCGTTTTACCGGCATCAATATGGGCAATGATGCCAATATTGCGGATATTTCCGATTTTTGTGGTTGTTTTCATCGTATTAACAGCATATTCGCTTTTATCGGGATCTGCAAATCAATATGACCGGCAAGGCTCATAGCATCGGTGCCGTTGATCAGAATTTTGACTGCCTTAATCTGCGGCACATTCAACACCAGTGAATTGACAATTGAATAAATGGTCAGCAATTCGGACTGTATGCCGCCCGGGTGGTTTTCAGCCACAGCAGAGGTCAGATCCACAAAACAAGTACCTTCCTGTGTCACGAAAATTGCCCGGATGGCAGTTGCCACCGGAAGGGTGCGCACCAAGCCCTGCTGCGGGCCCTTAATTAACGCCTCTATGATACTTCTGGCAAAAAACTCAGGATCTTGCGGACTTTTCAGAACACGATTTTCAGCCATCAGAAATTGGCTGTCTTTATCCGAAAAATACAAATGGACCGGCCTTGTCTGCGCGGGCGTCATCGACGCGGGCCGCAAGGATTGATGATTTTGGGTCCGATGTTGCCTCTGCTGGGGACCCATCACCCGCACCAGCAACAAAACGATTCCTACGATCAACGCTAACGCCAGAAATCCAATATGCCGTTTTTTTATCATGATGCTGCCGCTGAGACGGTTTTGGGTATCTAAAATAGAACCCGTTTTTTATGTCAATCAATGGCTGATGTCAAGCTTAACAGCCGGTAGCGATTTTAGCATGTGAACTTAGTGTGCCGTCCCAGAAAATGACATCGTCGACGCTTATATTATAAATTATTTCTAAAACATGATACTAGGACCTATCTCAAAAATGCATCTAACGCCCAATAGCTTTGTTGTGAACCTCCTTAAAATGCGTGTGCATGTATGCTGTGCTTTTGCGTCGGCTCACGCCTCGATCTTGGGCGTGATCTACTATTTTTGAGATAGGTTCTAAATTCACAAAAAATTCGGCTGGTAAAAGCAAGCGGCCTTCGGAAGAGAGCGATTAAACGAGGTATCACCTTTTTCAGTTTGACTCGCACAGGCAAGCAATGATATCAGAAGCGCTTCCATACATATTAAAAAAGGCTAGCCTCAGGCCAACCCCTATAGTATGCTAAATAAAGTGGAGCTGATCGGGATCGAACCGACGACCTCATGACTGCCAGTCATGCGCTCTCCCAGCTGAGCTACAGCCCCAC
>JASFGH010000039.1:0-14198 GCA_050123865.1 Desulfobacterales bacterium
CGACGGTTTTTTGGGGCAGGCTGATAGTGGCCGGGGGTTTGAAGGCCACCTTAAAAACAATCGGCTCACCATTGGTAATACCGCCCTGCACACCACCACTGTAATTGGTTGCGGTGCCCAGACGGGAGCCTTTTTTGATAAAGGCATCGTTATGTTCCGATCCGCGCATGAGTGAACCGGCAAAGCCCGAACCGATTTCAAAGCCTTTGGTCGCCGGAATTGACAGCATGGCCTGGGCCAGCATGGCTTCGGCTTTGTCAAACACAGGCTCTCCCAGCCCGGCGGGAACATTGCGGCAGACACACGAAATAATGCCCCCCAGGGAATCGCCGGCTTCCTTCGCGGTTTCAATTGCAGTGATCATTTTTTGCGCTGTCGATGCATCCGGGCAGCGCACCGCAGACTGATCGACATCATTGCGCACAATGTTCAATATGTCCGCTGCCGGAGCCTCGATCGTCGAAACAGAGCTGACCCAGGCAACAATGTCAATCCCGTATCGCTCGCTCAAAAATTTTTCGGCGATGGCACCGGCGGCCACACGGCCGATGGTTTCTCTGGCGCTCGCGCGCCCGCCGCCGCTTGAAGCGTGGATACCGTATTTCTTCTGGTAGGTATAATCCGCATGCGAGGGTCGCGGTATCGAACGCATCTGGTGATAATCACCCGGTCGCTGATCGGTATTTTCAACCATCACTGCGATGGGGGTTCCCAGGGTCATGCCGTGGTCGATCCCAGACAGAATAGCGACCCGGTCGGCCTCTTCCCTTGAAGTTGTCAATTTGCTCTGGGCCGGACGCCGCCGGTCCAGCTGGGGCTGGATATCGGCTTCGTTTAACGACATTCCCGGTGGACAACCGTCAATCACGGCACCGACGCCCTGACCGTGAGACTCACCGAAGGTGGTGACGCGAAATAAGGTGCCAAATGAACTGCTCATGAGTTCTGATCTCCTATTTGTGAAACAGCCTTTAAAATCAAATCAATGACGGATTTGGATTTCTTGAATCCGGAAATCAAATTTTTCATAAACGCGTTATCAGAAACGCTTATCAGCATCTGCCCAATTTAACTTGTGAAGGATCCGATGGGCAATTTCCGTCACCGGGATGCCGTCTGTGTCGATAAAAAAATCACTGGCCCGTTCATAATACGGGCTGCGTTCCGCTAACAGGAGTTCGATTTCTGCCAGCGTTCCCTTTTGGGTTAACGCCGGTCGGAAATCCTCGGTGTTTTGATCCGAGCGCATTCTTTTGCGAATAGTCGCTGCTGTTGCAACCAACCAGACGATCCGGCCGCTGGTTTTCATGGCCTCGATGTTGGCGGCCTCGAGCACCACGCCGCCACCTGTGGCCACCACCTGCCGATCTGTTGCGCAAATCTGTTTGAGAGTCGAACGCTCTCTGCGGCGAAAATGTTCCCAGCCATCGGTAGCGGTGATGTCTTTTATGCTCTTTTCGCATGCATCGACCAGAATGGCGTCCGCGTCGACAAAGGCCCAGCCAAGGTTTTTGGCAATGGATTTGCCGACCGTGGTTTTGCCGCTGCAACGGTATCCGATCAAAAAAAGGTTCATCACTGATATAACCCCTCGAAAACCTGCCAGAAGGTCGGAAAGGATTTATTAACACAGTTTTCGTTTCGAATTCGGATTCCCGGCACTTTTAAACCTGCGATGGCAAAACTCATGGCGATCCGGTGGTCATTGTAAGTTTCAACAACCGCGCCCTGCGGCCGGCCTCCCTTGATCGTCAAAGTGCTTTCGGTGCAGCCGGCCTCGACACCCATTTTGTTCAGCTCGGTTACTATGGCGCCCAGGCGGTCGCTTTCTTTTGATTTCAGATGAGCCACGTTTTTGATCACGGTGGTTCCCTGGGAAAAGGCTGCCACCACCGCCAGCGTTGGCACCTGATCGGGCATGTCGGCCAGATCGGCTTCGATGGCCTTCAGCGGCCCACCGGTAACCGCAATGCCGTCCGTTTCGCAGGAAACGCGGCATCCCATCTGTTCCAGCAAATCGATAAAGTACACATCGCCCTGGAGTGAGTCGCTGTTGACGCCCATCACCTTGATTTGCGTACCGCCAATGGCAGCTGCGCTCCAGAAATAGGCTGCCTGGGAGCAATCCGCTTCAACAGCGTATTGACCAGCACGATAGGATTGCCCTCCGGGAATGCTAAATTTTTGATGGTTGTTGCGATCCAGCGCAATACCGAAGCGTTCCATCATGGCCACGGTCAGGTCGATATAGGGTTTGGACACCGGACCGCCGACCACCTGAATATCAAGTCCCTGTGGTGTGAGCGGTGCGATCAGAAGCAGCGCGGAAAGATACTGGCTGCTGTTTTGACAATTAATCTCCACCTGTTTGGCGTTGATCATTGCCCCGGTCACCTCAACCGGTGGAGATCCGTTGCCTTTAACGGATCGGGCCTGAACATTTATTTGTTGCAAAGCATCCAGAAGATCCTGTATCGGCCGTTTTTGCATGCGGGCATTACCGGTCAGGGTGTAGGTTCCTTTGCCCAGCGCGGCCACCCCGGTCAGCAGCCGCATTGACGTTCCGGAATTTCCCAGATCAATCGGTGCAGCACAGGATTCCAAACGGCCGCCTGTGCCCTCAACGCGCACATCCGTGCCGTTGACGGCAATTTGAATACCCATTAGCCGGAGGGCTTCAATGGTCAAAAGCGTATCTTCGCTGATCAAAGCGTTTTTAAGTTCAGACACCCCGTCCGCCAAAGCTGCCGCGATCAACATGCGGTGCGTATAGCTCTTTGAGCCGGGAACGGTTACCTGGCAGCTGTTAATTTTATGGGATTTTATTTCTTTCATTCGCTTTGGACCTCACGCAACGCTTTTTTAATAATGGTTCAGGGTTCAAAGGTTCCGTGTTGCGCATTCCGCGTTACGTGTTTCGAGCAGCCAGTGGCCAGCGGCTTGAACCTTGGAATGCCTTGGTACCTGCCACCTAAGATTTAAACTTCCAGAGCGCTTAATACTGCCTGGCGCATGACTGCCACAGGCGCCTTTTTACCGGTCCACAGTTCGAATTGAAGCGCCCCTTGGTAGACAAACATGTCAAGACCGTTGATGGTGCGGCATCCTATATCGGAGGCTTCCTTTAATAATCGGGTGTTCAATGGATGATAAACAATGTCCATGACCACCATTTCATTGGATAATGCTTGCTTCGCTATTGGCGTTGCCGCGGTATCCGGATGCATCCCCACAGGTGTGGTGTTGATCAAAATGTCATAGCGGTTCGGCTGGCATTCATCCAACGGTAAAAACTCGGCCTGCAAATCGGCAGCCAGCCGTTCACCGCTTTGGCGGGTGCGGTTCAAAATCGTTAAGCGTCCGGCGTCGGTTGCCAATCCAAAACCGATGGCCCGGGCTGCCCCGCCGGCACCGACGATCGCCACCGATTTTCTGTCAAGCGTTGTCCGGGTCTGTAGGGCCTTGATGGCACCTTGGTAGTCGGTGTTATAGCCGATTAGCTCGCCGTTGTGATGGACTATGGTGTTCACCGCGCCGATGCTGGCAGCCGTCTGATCAATGTCATCCAGGTATTCCATAACGGCCACTTTATGGGGCAGGGTGACGCTGAGTCCCCTCACATTCAATGCTTTGAGGCTTTTGATTGCTGCACCCGGGTCTGAGACGCAAAATGCCAGATAAACCGCGTTGCAGCCGGTGGCCTCCAACGCCTGATTGTGCATCAGCGGGCTGAGGCTGTGCGCCACCGGGTTTCCGATTAGGCCCAAAAGGGATGTATTGGCATCAATCATTTTGGCCCTCGATCAGTTTTTTGGACACCGCGGCCTGCAGCAATAATGGCTTCAAAAATACGTTGTAAATCTTTGGTGACCAGCGGACCGTTATTTGTGCGCAGCAGACGTTCCATGATGGCTCTTTCGCGCTGACGATCGGTAACCTGAGTACCGCCCTGCTTTTTCACAGCGCCGATTTTTTGTGCCAGCAAAAGACGCTGGTTGATTAAATCCAGAATTTTAACGTCGATCTCATCGATGGCCTGGCGCAGCGCTGAAATATCGGGATTTGACTCAGGCATAAAGCGTCTCCTTGAGTTCTTCTATGGCGATGGGCTCTACCACGGCGTTGCCTATTCCAGCGAGCAAAACGAAATGGATGCGGTCCCCCGCTCTTTTTTTATCTTTGGTGATGGCATCCAGGATTTTTTGGGGGCTTGCTGCAAAGTTGTTGGGAAGCTGCAGTCTTTTGAGCAGGTTGTGCAGTCGCCGGTCCTCCTGCGTCGACAGCAGGCCTTTTTTGACCGATAATGCAGACGCCATCACCATACCCATACTGACGGCCTCACCGTGCGACACACCGCTTACTTTTTCAATGGCGTGTCCGAAGGTGTGGCCGAAGTTCAGCAAACGGCGCTCCCCTTTTTCGGTTTCGTCGCGGCTGACAATCGCCGATTTGATTTCCACCGATCTCAGCACGAGCTTTTCAATCGCCTCAGAGTCTAATGCCAAAATACGGTCTGCCTGCTTTTCTAAGAAAGCAAATAATGCCGCATCCGCGATGGCCGCATGTTTAACGATTTCCGCCAGGCCGCAGGAGAGTTCCCTGGCTGGCAGGGTTTTTAATACTTCAAGATCGCAGATGACAAACACGGGCTGATGAAACAGCCCGACCATGTTTTTGTATCCCTGAAAATTAACGCCATTTTTGCCACCCACACTGGCATCCACCTGCGCCAGCAGGCTTGTGGCCACAAAGGCAAACCGGACGCCTCGCATAAAGGTAGAAGCCGCAAATCCGGTAATGTCGCAGATCATGCCGCCGCCCACGCCGACGATAAATGCGGATCGATCCGCCTGGATGGATAGCAGTTGCGCGTAAATTTCCTGAACGGTGTCCAGGGTCTTGTTAGCCTCCCCGGCGCCGATGGTGATCACGTGGCTGGCCATTGCATCCAGTGGATACAGTTTGCCCACATTCACATCCGTGATGATAATCGGTTTGGCCACCGGAATGTAGCGCTGCAAATTTTCCAGTCGCTCAGCGATTAAAATACGTGATAGACCTGAAGTCGTTTCTACTGTGATCGTTTCCATATTTATGCGATTGAAAATTGTAGATTGTAGATTGAATATTTAAGGAATGCTGCCAATCTTAAAATCGCAATAAAAAAGGGTTGGAGCCCAGCGACTTCCATAAATATTCAATATTCAATTTTACTATGACCCCTTTTCATGCTGCCACCGTATTCAAATAACCCTTTAGCTTTTCATGGGCCCACAGCAGCAATTGCTCGGTGGTTTCCCATGAAATGCATTCATCTGTGATAGACACACCATATTTTAAAGCGGACACATCAATGGTGAACGCTTGATTGCCTTCATGCAGATTGCTTTCGAGCATCAAACCGATCAAGGCTTCGTTTCCGTCCAGGTATTGGCCGATCACATTTTTCCAGACCACTGACTGGCCCTGGAATTTTTTCATGGAATTGGCATGCGAACAATCCACCATAATCGTTTCCGGCAGATCTTTTTCAATCAGTTTCAAGCGCGCTTCCTCCAGGCTAATTGGATCGTAATTGGGCCTTTTGCCGCCCCGCATGACGATATGTACCCAGGGATTGCCGCTGGTTTGAACCACACAGGTTTTGCCGTCCTGGTCGATGCCAAGAAAACTCTGCGGAGCACGGGCCGCCATCAGGGCATTGATGGGCGATGATAAATTGCCGTCGGTGCTGTTTTTAAAACCCACCGGCATGGACAAGCCGCTGGCCAGCTCGCGATGGGTCTGGGATTCGGACGTGCGGGCCCCGATGGCCGACCAGCTGACCATATCGGCCACATACTGCGCGGTGATCGTATCCAGCATCTCGGTGGCGGCGGGCAGTCCCATTTCATTGATCTGCCTTAACAGGTTACGTGCCTTGCGCAATCCGGCTGTCATGTCACAGGTGCCATCCAGGTCGGGATCGTTGATCATTCCCTTCCACCCCACGGTGGTACGGGGTTTTTCAAAATAGACCCGCATGATCACAAAAAGGGTATCAACCACCTGCTGTCTCAGCCGGTTTAACCGGGATGCGTATTCAAGGGCCGCCTTTTCGTCATGAATGGAACACGGCCCCACAATCACCAGCAGGCGCCGGTCCTTTTTTTCTAGAATCGCTTCAATGTCTTTTCTTCCCGAAACAACCGTTTCATTTGCCGCATCGGTTATAGGGATTTCTTTTTTTAAAATATGCGGCGCTGTCAGCGGCTGGTATCCCTTAATTCGCAGATCATCCGTAGTTGTTTTCATTTTTTCGTCCCTCGAGTTTCCATGTTAGTGTTTACTTTAGCGTAGAAGAGAAAAGAAAAAGCAGTGAGCTTCATCACAGCTTTTTAAAAACAAAAAAGCCGCGAGCTTAAGGCTGCCCGCGGCTGATTACTTTATCTATGTATGTTTGCTAAATCAGCGCACCCCAGGCAGACCGGCACCGTAAAAAAAATACCAGAAATAATAAAAGTATCTGCCTGATGATTGTGACATGGTTTCAGAATCCTTTTGCCATCGAAATTGTTCGAAGCACATTATATCAACAGATAGTGGGTGTCAAGGGTTTTATCGACAACCACCATCAGGTGCGTTTATTTTAGCGCAGACTGCATATGAAGTCTCCCACCGCAGCAATCCCTTTTTGTTCCATAACGCGTATAGTCTGGGTGCCGACAACGGCAATATCCGTTTTGCCTTTTAGGAAATCGATATCGGATTTCCGTTTGATTCCGAAACCAAGGGCTAAAGGAAGGGAGGTGCTCTGGCGGCACACCAGAAGATATGCCGCCAATTCTTCCGAAAAATTAGTGGTTTCACCGGTGAACCCTTTGCGGGCCACGCAGTAAATAAAACCGCTGCCGGAGGCGGCGATGGTTCTCATGCGATTAACAGTGGTCGTTGGTGAAAAGATGAGGATGGGGGCCAGGTTGCGGGCGTGCATGGCTCCTATGTAAACACGCCCCTCTTCCGACGGCAGATCCGGTATGATGGCACCCCGCAGGCCGCTATGTGACACGGCCTTCACAAAACGGTCAACGCCGTATTTAAAAGCAATGTCGTAATAGCTCATCAACAGAAAAGGTATATTAAAAGTGCCGGCGATTTTTTTAGCCAAATTTAGACAGCCCTCTAAAGTCGCCCCTCCTTTCAGCGCCTGTTGATTGGCACGCGTAATAACCGGACCATCAGCATGGGGATTGGCGTATGGGACCTGTAGTTCCATCAGATCCACGCCGGCCGCCACCATTTTGTCGATGACCCTTAAGTTATCGTCAAAGCTGGGATAGCCCAAAACGATATGGGTCATCAGCAGAATATCGTTTTCCTCCAATCTTTTTCGGATATAAGACTCCAGCACTACCTTCCTCATCGCACTGCCATCACAGCTTTCATCAGAACAGGATCTTTTTTGCCGGGATATTTTTCAATACCGCTGTTTATATCCACCGCATATGGGTTTACGGTCTGAACGGCCAAGTTGATATTTGACGGTCCGAGACCGCCCGCTAAAATGATCGGAATCCCCATTGTTTTGATTTTACCTGAACCGCATCGATAATAAAATCTTTTCGCAAAATGGGCAAAGTGATCGCCTTTTTCAGGCGCGGCAGTTGCGCCAGATCACCCTGAAAAAATCGCTGATCCGTTAGCAGGGAGATGGCTGCGGCCCCGGCACTCTGATAAATGCGACCGATCGAGATGGGGTCGGCCTTTTCGCGGATTAGACCGGCTGAAGGAGAGGCAAACTTGATCTCAGCAATCAGGTTGATCTTCTGCGGTATTGAAATGGCCGCTTTAAAATCTCTCAGCGGCTGCCGCTCCTTATCCCTATTGAACGGCATGGTCCTTTTCAGCCTGGCGACTTCGTTCTGCTTCTCGGCCAGTATCTCCGCTAAGCGATGATGCATTCGAATCCCCTTGTCGTTATCCGCGCACAAATGGCTGGCACTGGCGCGTGAATTCAATCAATTGATTGAGCTTATCCTGAGCCTTGCCGGAATCTATGGAATCTGCTGCTATCCGGATTCCTTCTTTAAAATTGTCACATAGTCCTGCGGCCACAAAGGCTGCCGATGCATTCAGCAAAACCATATCTCTTTTCGGGCCCTTCTCACCATCCAGAACGTGTCGCGTAATATTTGCATTTTTCTTTGCGTCGCCGCCGACAATATCCTCCAGTTCCGCCCGCTTTAAATCATACTCTTCAGGTGTCATCTGAAATGTGTGAACATTGTCGTCTTTCAAATGCGTAATCTTTGTCGGGCCGCAGATGCTGATTTCGTCAAATGTTCCTTCACCGCAGACCACAAAGGCCTCTCTGGTTCCCAGTCGTTTCAGGACAAGAGCGATCTTATCTGTCAGGCTCTGTTCATAGACGCCCAGAACTTGAACCGAGGCACCGGCCGGATTGGTCACGGGGCCAAGAAGATTAAAAATGCTGCGGATACCAATCTCCTGTCTAGGTCCCGCCGCATGCTTCATCGCCCCGTGAAATATGGGGGCGTAAAGAAATCCGATGCCGATTTCCTTGATGCATTTTTCCACATCGGTACTGGTAACATCCAGATTTACGCCCAGGTTTTCAAGCACATCCGCACTTCCGCATATACTGGAAACGGCCCGGTTACCGTGCTTGGCGACCTTTATTCCGCCGCCCGCAGCAACAAATGCAGTTGTCGTGGATACATTAAACGTTCGGGTTCCGTCGCCGGTACCAACAATATCGAGGATCGTTTCATCATCAATATTGATCTCATCGCGGTCAATGTTAACCAGATGATTATTGACGTTTATTTTTGTGGCTTTGGCCCGCATAGCCCTGGCCGCACCGGTAATCTCATCAACCGTTTCGCCCTTCAATCTCAGGGCTGTGATGAACGCTCCGATCTGGGCCGGGGTGGCGGTTCCGATCATTATCTCCGTCATGGCTTTTTCCATCTCAGCTTCTGTGAGATCTTCGCCTTTAACGACTTTTGAAATAAATTCTTTAATCATGATATTTTCCTCCGTTTGTTGAAAAATTTTGTAAAATATTAATTCCCGTTTTGGTTAAAATAGATTTGGGGTGAAACTGAACACCCTCGACCGGATATTTACGGTGGCGCACACCCATGATTTCTCCTTCCGCTGTCCAGGCACTGATCTCAAGACAATCGGGCACCTTGTCTTTCTGTACGATGAGTGAGTGGTAACGCACCGCCTCAAATGGATTGGCCAGATCTTTAAAGATGCTGCGAGCGCCGTGAAAGATCATTGAGGTCTTGCCGTGCATAATACGATCAGCCCTGACCACCTTTGCACCATAAGATGCGGCAATGGCCTGATGTCCGAGACATACGCCCAGAATGGGAATCGTTGGCCCCAGATGCTTGATGGCCTCAATGGAAACTTTCGAACTGGCAGGTGTGCCTGGGCCGGGCGAGACCACTATGGCTGATGGGTGCAGCGCTTTCCACCTTCAGCGCTTTCAAGAAGGTAAGAGTATGAATCGTCTTTCAATTTTAGATAGGCCGAAACCGGCGTCTCGGTGTCAGCCAGAAATTCCTGATGCACGGGTATCAGGTTTCCCTTCTGCGCCATCTGTTTAAATTCTGAAAATACTGGTTCAATTTTCAATTTGGATCTCCAAATAAAAAAGGCTGAGAGACGGATGGTCCCTCGGCCAAAAAATATTTAAATAAAAAACCGTGGGACCTTCTGGAGGTGCCCACGGTTTATTGGTTAATTATGATATTAGTCGATCATGGCAGGCTCGCCCCCAGTTTAGAGCTGAGCCACCACCAATTTCTCAGAGCATTCAAAGACGTATTTTCTTGTTCGCCAATCATAGGGACATCACTTAGAGAATATGCAGACAATTGTCAAGGAAAAATATTTATATGACAAATCCAGTGAAAGAATCGGGAGGGCCAAAGCGTCCATTGTGCCCGGCCATACTGCGGGGAAACGGGATTCTCTAATTGATTTTATCGGCAATGCAATATTTTCGTGCGCCGGGCGATGTAACCGATAGGGCAGGAATTATAAGGCCGGCGTGGCGCGGGATCTTTTTGCAGCCGCAATGATGGCTAAGGTTTGACATTGATACCAGGGTTTAAAAGATTCATTTGACGGTGACGGTTTTTGGGCTTCGGCCGTTTTCGGCGATCCAGGCCAATGCGTCGATCGATAGCATGTCTGCGCTCTTTGCCGGATCTTCTTTCAAATATGCGTTTAAAGGTAACACAGATTCCACAACGTCTTTAGTGCACCATACAGGCCCGAACCCGTCTGGCGTTATAGAAGTGGCTGTTGGGGATAACCAGCTCGATGGTTTGCCCGAACAGAAATTTAGCGCTGGTTTCAATAAAGACACCGCCGCGACTGACATTTTTGATGATACCTTTGTATTTTTGACCATCATAATTCAAAGATATTGATTTTTGGAAGGTTTTGCGTGGATATCGCCTTGGGTCCTGTTTGTTTTTAATGTTGCCGGTGTTCACTTCTTGCTCCGCAAAATTTGTATGAGCATATTTTTTTGCAATAGATTTCATAGGCTTAATTTGCCTGCTACGCCACCTTCACACCCGCTTAATCGCTCTTTCTACGATTGCGTTTCAGGCCAATTTCTACGCTCTTTACCGAGTTCTGCGGAAAATCGCCATAAACCAAACACAGAATATTATTGATATAAATAATTCCTGAATTTAAGTCAAATGGTTCGAATTAAATTAAAAAAAATGAGGGACATTTTAAATTGTGAGGTAAACTTCAATAATTTGGTAAATATATTTCACACAAAATGCAAAGCTATGGCCTAAATTTTTATAAGAAGCTGTTATTTATGGTAAAAATATGTTTAAAACAAACTTGCGATTTTCGCATAAATCTTGCATAAAGAATTATCATTTAATATTTTACCAGATTGTGCCGATATTGGTTATTGCCAACGGATTCATGTTGTCATTTGAAACATCATTTTAAAATGGCGCTAACGAAACCACACTATTTAATTTTGTAACCATCGACGATCAAAAAAAATGCTGGACAACATAATACCCAAACTCCGATTGCAGGTGGCCAAGGCTCATAAAATACTGCCGCAGGATATCGCCGCCTCCGTAGAGAAAGTGTATAATGACATTTTACTAATGCGCGATTTTACATTGAACGAATTTCAAAGAATCAAGGATGATTCCAATTTAAACGAGAATGATCGAAATATTGCGCGACGTCAGGTCCTGGAGAAAGCCATTACCAAGCTTGAAATGTTAAAATCACACCGCAGTGCCGCAGATTTGATTGAACGGCTGGAAGCCAAATTATCGGAAGATCCGGAAGCCAATGGTGATCGCCTGCTTAAATTTCTAAAAGAGCGGGAGATTCGGGATAGTCTGGCCGGTATGACCGAATCGCAGATTCTGTCTCATTTTGAAAAATCGCTTCTGGCAGGCAGCAATCAGCTGTTGCTGGATGCTATTTTAAACGCACCACCTGGTTTCGAAATGTTATCACCCAAACTTTTAAAGAAACTTAAGCGGGTTCGGGGAAAGCATTATTATCCTGAAGTCGTGGCACAGCTCGAGGCCATGCAGGAAATGAATGCCATCATCATCAGGATGTTCACGCTGGTCAGAACCGAGTTAGACAAACTGAGAAAAAAATATCTTCCGATATATATTGTTGAGAAATCGGCATAATGTAAATTTATAAAAACGAAACGACATCATGGAAGAAAACTCAGAAAAAAGAGATAACGCGCGCATTGATCATCAATGCCTGGTGACGATTGAAAACTTAAATGCGGGCGCGATCAACAAGGCAAAGATGCTTAACTTCTCTGCCACCGGCCTGTATTTTGAATCTGATAATTTGATGCATCCCGGAGATGAAATTTTCGTCGGCATCGATAACTCGCCGTTTGCATCTGAACAGGGCCTTTATGAATGCTATCGGGTTGAAATCATCTGGCGCAAAGAACTGAAAAAATCCGCTTATTATTACGGATATGGAGTCAAATATACGATTGATCACCATAAGGTCAAACTAGAGGAGGGCGAAACCAGGGAATGGCAGGACATCCGCAGGCATCAACGAAGGCCCTACGACAAATCCGTTCAGTTTGCTGCCGCCGATCGCATTTTTAACGGGCTCATTAAAAATATCAGTTCTGCCGGTGGCTTTATTGAAGTCGATGCGAATATCTCGGCCGGTCAGAGCATCACATTTGTGCTGCCGTTAAAAAAAGGCCAAAGGGCCATTGTGAGAGGTGAGGTCGTTTGGTCCGGCCCCGATGGTTTTGGCCTTAAATTTCTCAGTATCGATAAGCCCGAATCCCCCTAACATCTTAACCACTTCCCAAGCGATCATCATTTTGCTTTTTCCATTGCAGCCCTATATCGATGCGATGACGAGCAGGCCTCCGAGTATCTGAAGCGGGCTGAGGAATTCCCCTAAAAAAAGGGCTGAAATAACACCGGCGGTGATGGGCTCCAGGGTGGCCGTAATGCTGGCATGGGTGGAGCGGATGCGCTTGATACCCTCGAAATAAAGCCCGAATGGCAGAATTGTACCACAGACAGCAATGAATACGATCCAGATCCACCCTGCCGGGGCGTCGTATTGCATAACTGCTTCGAGCGGCGAATGCAGGACATTCCAGGCCAGCGTGACCCGCAGCTGAATTAACTGGTAGGGCGTCATACCGCGGTTGAATAGGAATTTGGCCGCTGTGCCGGCGGTGGCACACAACATCGCTGCCAGGCTTACGTATAGATAACCGATTTTATTCGTCTGGGAAGCTTTTGAATGATTCATCGACCTCATCAATTTTTTCAATGGATTCAAAGCCGAAGGCGAGAAGTAAAAAAAGTCTACGGCCTGAAGCAAGAGGTGGGCTTTTGTCGATTCTTTTGTCCCTGCCAAAACAACGAATACTCTATTCTTCGTAGTTGGGGATTCCCAGCGCGTCGGCGTTGATGATGCTGGGCGCCGCCTGCGGTGCCTCGCCTTTCAGAAAGACGGAGATATCGGGTCGCTGCCAGGCCGGATAACCCTGCAAAATAGCCGCCACGTTGCTGGCAGCCAAAGTGGCCATGCCCTGGCGGGTCCAGCTGGTGGCGGAAGCAATGTGTGGCACGATGACGATATTGTCCAGTTCCACCAGGCCCGGTTTCATCTCGGGCTCGTCTTCAAAGACATCCAGGCCGGCTTTAAAATCCGGATGTTTCTGGCAGTGCGCCACCAAAGCGGCTTCATCGATGACCGGCCCGCGGCTGGTATTGACGATGATGGCATCTGCTTTCATCAACGCCAGTCGTTCAGCATTGATCAGATGGTGGGTGCTGTCATCTAAAATGGTATGGATGCTGACGCAGTCGGCCTCCTGCAACAATTCTTCGATGGTTTCTGAACGCTTGCAGGATACCGTCGCCCGGCCCTGAGATTCTAAAAATTTGCTGTAATTCGCCACATGATCTTCGAGGGCCTCATTTTTATGCGGATCGAAATAGACCAGATTCATCTTGTGGCCTTCAATCATCATCTCGGCATAGGCGGCTCCGATACGACCGGCGCCGATAACCCCCACGGTCTTGCGCCATAGCAGGTTGCCCATGAACAAGGACGGCAGCCAGCCTTTGTATCGGCCTTCTCTCAAGAAACGCTCGGCCTCACCGACGCGGCGGGCAGCCGCAAAGGTCAGTGCCACGGCCATCTGGGCCGTGGTTTCGGTTAACACTCCCGGCGTGTTACCCACCGGGATACCGTGCTGGGTGGCGGCATCGACGTCCACGTTGTTAAAGCCCACGGCATAATTGCTGTAGGCACTGCCGCCGGCGGCTTTAAGGGCGGCATACAGGTCTTCACCCCATGGTTCGGTTAATTGCCCGATGGCCCCATCGCACCGATCCCCGATGGCCGCGATGATCTCTTCGCCGCTGAGCACATCGGGTGAGGTGCAGATTTCGATTTTACAATCGGCAGCGGTCAGAATGTTGAGCCAGCGATTGCCGGGCAGCTCTTTTGTGACAATCACACGTTTCCTGCCCGAAGGGTTATGGGTCCGCCATTCTTTTGAGCCCATGATGACAACCTCCTGAGCTTATTATACGAAGATCACATTTATTTTAATTTTTTGCTTAATATCAAAAAAAAATGCTAATAACAACCTGTGAAAATCAAGT
>JASFGH010000040.1:0-13857 GCA_050123865.1 Desulfobacterales bacterium
GCTGCCTGCCGGTGACAGAAAGGGTTCGAGCACTGCGGCCAGCTCTTCTGCATCTGTGTGCTCGAGCTGAATCATGCACATGACGAGACCCCCGCTACTTTGACGTTCCTCCCCTGGCCAAACGTCTTGGAATGACACAGCCAGCAGTTGTTTATGCATTTGTCCGCGGAAAGCAGATAGCACAAAAGATGAAATTTAGTTTAGATTAAAGCATTTGTCTTATTCGCTGTTCTCCCCCACCTGTTGTTAAGATCCAATTAAAAAGTTCTTTGCCTTATTACCTTTTATAAATTTTACTCCATCTGCAGGCTTGAAAAATTTCTTATGTTTTTGTACTGATTTAAGCCGTGCTATAATATTGGGAAAAGCTATCCCTATCGGAAAACGTGATTCTGAAAAAAGCTGAATGGGACAACGATTGGTGGCGTGGCAACACATGAAATTAAATCGTTGATATATCGATGGCGAAATCGAAAAAGGTTAAAAAGAAAATCGATGCGGCACCGACAGAACCAGGGTCCAAACGGAGCAGGTGGCTTGTCATTATCCTCGTAGCAGCCAGCGTGGTGATATGCCTGTATCTTTATTCCTTTCACGTTGAGCTGCTCATGGGAGAGATTAAGAGCGGACCCTTATGCGGCGCCGATAACGGTCTCGGGTGCCATTCCGTGGCATCCGGATTTTGTTTTGAAAAGCCGGTTAAATTGTTTAAAGCAGGGGAAGATATTACACTGCTTTTATTTACATGACCCATGATTGTGCTTATCCTGAACCACTGAACATCAGCCAATATATTGCAACAGCGGACAAGGAGTTAGAAAAATGAACTGGAAATATCACAAATGGATCCTGGTGTTGGTTTTCACAATCGTCCCGGGTGCTTTCGCCGGCGCCTCAGCATCTGATAATCTGGAATGGGACGTGTATCAGACTCTGAATCTGGACGCATCGCCCATCGATGTGGCCGTTACCTATGACGGGCGCAAGATATTTATTCTGACGGATCAGGGCGAAATACTGGTCTACTCTTCAAACAAGAAACCGGATGCTAGGATTAATGTCGGCAAGCACGTGGATACAATTAAATTGGGGCCCCGCGGTGACACGTTGATTTTAAGCAGCGGCGAAAACAAAACCGTTCAGATGATTACCATTGAATTTATTCAGACCATCAATACCTCCAGCTCCCCTTTCAAGGGACAAGAAGAGGCACCCATTGTGATTGCTGTTTTTGATGACTTTCAATGAAAGTACTGTGCCGGGCTGGTGCCCGTACTCGAGCAGGTGCTCGAAAAATATCCACAAGATGTCAAAGTTGTTTTTAAGAACTTTCCTCTGCAAAATCATAAGTACGCAATGAAAGCCGCACTGGCCGCTCTGGCTGCCGACAGCCAGGGCAAATTCTGGGAGTTTCATGACCTGTTGTTTGAAAACTATAACCGGCTCAATGACGAAAAAATTCAAGAGATTGCCCAGACCGTCGGCCTGAACCAGGAAGAATATGAAAAAATGAAGAAAGACCCTTCCACTCAAGGTCGGATAAAACGGGATCTTGCAGACGGGCGCCAGGCCGGTGTCCGAGGAACGCCCACCGTTTTTATCAACGGCAAGCGGCTGCGAGACCGCAGCCTCCAGGGCTTTCAGGCTGCCATCGACAAGCAGCTGGAAAAGCTTGGCAAGAAGGCCGCCAAACCCGCTTCGTAAAATACCGCCCTATGCAAATATTGGCGGGCGTTTATCAAACCATGGCCGCGCTTGTTCCAATTGCGCGGCCAGCTGCAGCAGAGTGGCCTCATCTCCGCAGCGCCCGATAAACTGCACCCCGCAGGGCAGGCCATTTGCAGTCCAGTGCAGCGGCACCGACATAGCCGGCTGGCCGGTGAAATTGGCCAGCTGGGTAAAAGGGGTTTTTTCAAGGTTTTTCACCGCCAGCGTGTCTGTAATTCCCGAGGCAATCAGCAAGCGTCCCAGCCCCAGGGCATTGATCACTTTTAGCAGCGCCATCTCAACGGGCTTGGGCGCCAGCTCGCCGATTTTAACCGGCGGGTAGGCCATTGCAGGCGTGGGGCGCGAAGACGCAAAGCGTAATAAAAAAATAGTTTGGCTACTTATTTTGAAGCCTCTGTGATCTCTGCGGGCTTTGTGAGAGATAATCTTTCACCCTTAGGTGTCAATGGTTTAAATTTTTTAGGGCTTAGCTGGTTTGCGTAAGCATTATCAAGAACGTCTATTTGGGATGGAGGCCGGCTGGGCAGGGTCTTGATGGTGATTATTGGACATCAGGAGGGTTTTATTTCCGGAAGATTTTACCTGTCCGGTTGATTCTGTTGCATTTTCCAACACGATTTCATCGGCACTTACCCGCACATAAAAGGTCGGGCGCTCTGTCCAGGCACCGGCATTTAAGTATTTGATACCATTAACAAACTGTTCTTCGGCATTATGGGTATGGCCGCATGTTACGGCGTTGAACCCATTTTCTCTGGCGTAATGAACGGCATTTATCATCACGTTGTTGCGCAGATAGGCATAGAATCGCCGCCATTTTTTGGCGTACTGGGCGACATGCACCGGCCGGGCGCCCAGTTTAATCCTGAGGTCATGCATCACCTTAAAGGCCTGAATAAAAAGCCTGCTCTGAGGCATGACTTCGTCAAAAAAATCACCATGGGTGATGAACAGTCTCTTTTGCAGGGCGTAGTGTTGTTTAATCTGTATTTTTCCTAAATTATCAGGGACATATCCGTTATCATGATTTCCGCGAATCCAGACCACCTTTTGGCGCAATGACATTTCCCCAAAACAGTCCAGCAGCTCCTGGTCGGCGGCAGACAATTTACCATAAGGGTTATCAATGATATCACCATTTAGAATAAATTCATAATCTTGGGGAATATTATGGAGAAATTGGATGAAGTCTTCGCGCAAACAGTAGCGCGAGCCGATGTGCAGATCACTAACAATGATAGCTTTCATATTATCCAATAGTTAAAGGTTAAAATGTAATCAAATAAAAATAAAGTTTTGGCGCGCAAGCGCTAAAAAAAGTAACCACCAAACCGCCTCCAAATTTATGGCGCCAAAATGAGGTGAGCAAAAGCAGGGTCAATATGATTTCTATCGATTTAGAATCTGCTCGACCTTTCCCGACAACTCTTCCATGGTAAAGGGTTTTTGCATAAATCCGTCGCAGCCGCGTTCCAGCAATTCAATGGCCTGCCCATCCACGCTGTATCCGCTGGCCAGCAGGACTTTCACATCCGGATTGATCATTTTGATCTTATCGTAGACTTCACTGCCACCCATGTCCGGCATAATAATATCCAGAACAACCATTTTAATCTCATCTTTGTGGGATATAAAGATGTCGACAGCTTCGGTGCCGCTGTGGGCCTTTAGCGCGGTATAGCCTAATTGCTCAAGCATGTTGGCAGCCACATCCAGCACAAGCTCTTCATCGTCTACAACCAAAAGTGTTCCGCTGCCCCGGATGAGTTCTGTTGCCGCATCAGCCTCTTCTTCAACCGCTTTTAGAGTGGCCGGTAAAAAAATGGTGAAGGTTGTCTTCTGACCTTTTTCAGAGGTCACTTCGATGTAGCCTTCATGATTCTTGATAATACCGTAAACCGAAGCTAGCCCCAGACCGGTGCCCCGTCCCATTTCCTTGGTGGTAAAGAATGGGTCAAAAATGTGCTCCAGTGTGTGTTGATCCATCCCGACGCCGCTGTCGCTGATGGTAAGCTGCACATAATTGCCCGGCTGAGGCTTATACGGGTCGCTTTTGATATCCAAATGGCTCACATTTCTTGTTTCTAGATGGAGAAGGCCGCCGCCGGGCATAGCGTCTGCAGCATTTACATACAGATTTAACAGCACCTGTTCAATTTGTCCCCGATCAGCTTCAATGGCAAACAGGTCGTCTGCAAAATCGCTCTGAATGGTTATTTCTTTGCGGGTCCTGCCGAAGGTTTCGGCAGTTTCATTCAGAACCTGGTTTAATTCAATGGCTTTGACATTGAATTTTCCTTTGCGGGCGTATCCCAGCATTTGCCGGGTCAGCTGGGCGCCGCTTCTGACCTGTTTTTCAATATTTTTGAGCATATTGAAATACGGGTGGGATTTTTTGATTTCACAGAGCATCAAGGATGTGTTTCCCTGAATATTCATCAAAAGATTGTTAAAATCATGGGCAATTCCGCCGGCAAGGGTGCCCAGGGCCTCAAAGCGCTGGGCCTGCTGAAACTGCACTTCCAGTTTGCGGCGCTCTTCTTCGGCCTTTTTACGATCGGTAATATCAATGATAAAACCCCTTAACCCCGACGGCTTGCCTTGCTTAAAAATAGGTGCCGAATGGACCATTACCGGGAAAGTCGAGCCATTTTTTCGCAGGGCCGTATACTCATTGATGCCGGTTTGTTCCCCTTTGAGTATTTTTGTAGCATTTTCAGCAGCCCGTTCGCGATCTTTGGGAATCAACATGTCCAGGTTTTTTAGGCCATTTTCAAAATCGGCCCGGGTATATCCAAAATAGTTATAAGCATTGCGATTCACATAGGTCAGATTGCCGTCTAAATCCATCTCAAAAATGGTTTCCGGCATCAGCTCAGCCAGCTCCCTGAAGCGTTCCTCGCTTTCGCGCAAAGCCATTTCCGCATACTTGCGATCGGTTATGTCTTCTGCGATTCCGGCGATGCGAACAACTTTGCCGCTTTCATCTTTGATGGCAAATCCTCTGTCTGAAATCCAGCGTACCGAGCCGTCCGGCCGTACGATGCGGTATTCTCTGATTTCACCGCCACCGGTTTGGGCGATTGCCTGGAAACTCTCGTTGGCGTATTCCATATCATCCGGGAAGATGCTAGCGGCCCATTCTTCATATCGATGGTAAAGATCCTCGACCGAACGCCCCCAGATCGTCTCATAGGCAGGGCTGACATAAATCACTTTTTGATTTGACCAATCAAATAACCAGAAAACCTCCCGGATATGGTCCGCCATTTCACGAAAGCGACTTTCAATTTGATGAAACTCTTGTTCTGCCTGCTGGCGTCCGTTTTTTTCCTGGTTGAGCTGTTGATATGCTTCGCAATATCGATTCTCAGATTTCTGTAATGCTTTTTGGTGATCGATGAGCTGCAGCTGATATCTTTTCTTCAGGCGCTCGAAAAAGTAGGAGGCCACGATGACGAGCAGGAAAGCAATAAAAAAACGTATCTTTAATCCCTGGGCCGGCAGGTTTTCAGGGGAAGAATGGAGCGTAAGCAGGAAAAGAATCCCGTATAAGGCCGAAGTCCAGATAAGGCCCTTGGTTGGGCCGAAAGCAAAAAAGATCACGACGGCATAAAGAAATGCCCACGGCATGCGGCTGATATGGCCTTCAACGCCGATGGTGTAGACCAGAAACAGGCCGAACAGAAGAAAAAAGCCGCTGATAAAAAATTTGTAGAATTGGTTTCTTTTGGCTTCATAATCTCTTTTCTGAGTGATCACATAAAGACCGAGTAGAATCAACAACATAAAAGTCAGCACCAATGCGACCAGATAGCGTCCGATGATGAAATCATAGATGATAAAACAACTCAGAACAGGGATGCCGATCAACATGCAGACCTTAACCAGGTATTTCTGGTAATTGGCTTCAATGGCTCCGGGAAGTTCGGTCTCATCCCGGTTAAACACAGCGGTCATTGTATCGGTCCTTGAATTCGGAAATCATCAGCTGGGTTTTCATTTTTGCAATCGCGTGAACTTGAAATAATTAATTATACACTCAAAATAGCCGAATGCCAAAATTTAAATTCAGCATGCCAGCTTTCGATTTGTATCTGCATGGGATGCGACACGATCCGGTGGATATTATTTAGGCGGGGAGCAGGATCGATCGGTCGCCAGATCGTTGGGAGATGAGCGCTAGCGCCGGAGGATGTTGAGTGGGCTTGGCCTGAGTGAAGTCCCCCCCTGATTCAAACTTCACTCCCGGCGATGTTGAGTTCGCCGACGGGACTCAACGAATCCGGTTGCGGACCAAGCCCACATGCCGATGCATGTCTATCTGTAGTATTATTTACAAGCGCTAACTGTAAACATCAGATTGCAGATTTAATGCCACACATCCCATGAGCACCACGCTGGCGCCAGAACCGTTCTATCCCATTTAAATTTTGATATATTTATATATTAATTTCTTTTGAGAAACGACCTGCCGATTGCATATTAAATTATATCTGTAAAGTAAGTTGATATTTTATGAGTTTAGGTGTAAAGTTGATTGACACTTTTCGGTTTTAATGAACTGGCGTTTAAAACCCTTATTTTTTATGCGGACTTATCACAATGGACGAAAGCAATCCTGACGTTTTCCTGAACGCTGCAGATCTGGATTTGTTGAATGAAGTTTCAACCGCCATCCATTCCATCCATGATTTGGATGAGATGCTGCGAAATGTATTGGCGAAGATCAAAACTGTTTTTGGTATCGATGGGGCTTCAATTGCGCTGCATGATCGTCAGCGCAAAGAATTGTATTTTATCCAGACGATCGAAGAACTTACAGACAGCGATACCCAGAAAAAGGCCGAAATGCGTTTTCCGGATGACTATGGAGTGGCCGGTTGGGTATTAAAAGAACGACAATCAGTGTTAATCCCCGATGTCACCAAAGACAGCCGGTTTACTAAAAAGCTCGACCTTCAGCAAAACCTCGATACTCGCTCCATGATTTGCGTGCCTTTAATGACCCGCAAACGAGTGATGGGCGTGTTATACGCCATCAACAAGCATGATACTGAATTTAACCGGAAGGATTTGCGCCTGTTGGAAGTTTTATCGGTCATCATTGCGGTCTCGATCGAAAATGCGCGATTCTACGGTGAGGTTCAGCAATACGCCAGCTCTCTTGAAAAGGAAAATTACCGGCTGAAAACCGAATGCCAGGCCCGGTTTAATGTCCAGGGAATCATTGGCTCCAGTGCCGCCATGCAACGCCTGTTTTCCCTGTTGGATAAGGTGATCGACACCGACACGGCCGTTCTGCTCCAGGGTGAGACCGGAACCGGCAAAGAACTGCTGGCAAAGATCATTCATTATAACGGACCGTTGAAGGATAAACCCTTTGTTGCCGAAAACTGCGGCGCGCTGTCTGAAAATCTTCTGGAAAGTGAAATTTTCGGCCATGTCAAGGGCGCCTTTACCGGCGCGATCGCCGACAAGAAAGGTCTGTTTGAAATAGCAAATGGGGGCACTGTTTTTCTGGATGAAATTTCCGATATGCCCTTTTCAATGCAAACCAAACTGCTGCGAGTGTTACAGGAAAACCAGATTCGGCCGGTGGGCGGCAGCCGATATCGGCAGGTGAATTTCCGGCTGATTTCATCTTCAAATCGAGATCTGTCTGAGCAGGTCAAAAAAGGAAATTTCAGAGAAGATCTTTTTTACCGTATTCAGGTTTTTCCCATCGTGATTCCGCCGTTAAGAGAGCGTAAAGAAGATATTCCGTTGCTGGCAACCCATTTTTTAGAAACACGCGCCGCCCGGCTGGACCGGCCGTTAGCACGCTTAACGCCAGCTGTGCTGGAAACATTGATGCAATATGATTGGCCGGGAAATGTGCGTGAGCTTGAAAATGAAATCGAGCGCGCTTCAACACTGGCTGGCAATGATACCGAAATTACGCCTGACTATCTCTCAGAACGGATCAAGACGGCCTCCGATACTAATGATGCGCGTTTTGCAAAGGCTGCAACATTAAAGGAGGCTACCGCACAGGTGGAGCGTCAGATGGTACTGGATGCGCTTCGCAAATCAGGCGGCAATCGATCCCAGGCCGCACGGGAGCTGGGTTTAACCCGCCAAGGACTGCTCAATAAGATCGCCCGCTATGAGATCGAGCTGTAGGTAAAACAAAAATTGATTCACATAATGGCAAACAGGAGAAATTATAGGAGCACTGACTGGCAAATGGCACAGGCACAGGGCAAAGCGTTGAAAACTAATTTGCAGTGAGCGCCTGGCGGACAGTACTCGCCAAATCCTGCATTACGAGCGGTTTCATCAGAAAGGTGTCTATGCCCATTTTCGAGGCATGTTTGCGGGTAAATTTTTCACTGTATCCGGTGCACAGAACGATAGGAATATCAGGGCGAATTCCCATCAGTTTGTCGGCCAGTTTGTCACCGGTCATGTTGGGCATCACAATATCGGTGATCACCAGGTCGAATCGATGCGGATCCGCTTTGAAAAGGTTCAGGGCTTCGATGCTGCTTGTTCGGGTATCAACCTTATAGCCCAGGCGCTCGAGCATCTGTTTGCCGATTTCCGCCAGGGGTTGCTCGTCATCCACAAACAGAATGCGTTCGTACCCCATCGGCAACGGTTTTGGCATCTCCTCTTCTTTCGCCAATTCGCGCTTGATGGTTGGCAGATATACATGAAAGGCAGAGCCTTTACCGACCTCACTGTCAACGGTAATGGCGCCGTTTAGAGCTTTGATGATACCCTGCACCACCGCCAACCCCAGGCCGGTGCCTTCCCCCTTTTCCTTGGTCGTAAAATAAGGATTAAAAATTTGTGGGAATGCTTCCGGCGGGATACCGTCACCGGTATCTCTGACACTGAGCTTCAAAAATGAGCCGGGATAAAGTTTTGGATGTTCGATCGCAGCTTGTTGATCCAGCTCGACATTGGCCAGGCTGATTTCTAGCTCGCCATCTTTTTCATCGATGGCATGCGCTGCATTGGTGCACAGGTTCATCAGCACCTGGTGGATTTGAGTCGGGTCCGCTTCGATAATTTCGGTATTTTTTTCTATTTTTTGCTGAATCGATATGGTGCTCGGCAAAGAGGCGCGCAGCATCTTCAGGGCCTCTTTTACAATATGGGCCACCTGAATAGGCTTGCGCTCCTGTTTGCTCTGACGGCTAAAAGCCAAAATTTGCTTGACCATATCCCGGGCGTGTTTGCTGGCGCTAAAAATTTCTTTTAAATTTTGTCGCACCTCTGAATCCACGCGGGCGTTCATCAGGATCAATTCGGTGTAGCCAATGATCACCGAAAGAATATTGTTAAAATCATGGGCGATACCACCGGCCAATGTTCCGATAGCTTCCATTTTCTGGGCCTGATGCAGCTGGTATTCCAGATTTTTCTTTTCTTCCTGGGCCTGCTTTTGCTCGGTGATGTCATGCGCCACAACTAAAACCCTCGTGGGTCTTTCTTCTTCATCGTGTAAAAATTTTGTATTCAGCAGAGCCCAGAGCTCATGGTCATGTTTCGTTTTTATTTTATATTCAACCGATGCCGGTACTTTTTCACCTTTTTGGATTCTGTCGAATCGCTCAAGCGATTTTTTCTGGCTCTCTTTGGTTAGAATATCAAACGCATTCATAGACAACAGCTCGTGTCGGGTGTAGCCGGTATACTCGCACATGACATCATTGACGCTGACAAATTTTCCATTTGTCAAATCAATTTCGTAAATGCCGCTGGGTGCATGATTTAACAGCTGACGATATCTGGCCTTACTTTCCCGAAGTGCATTTTCGGAATCGACCATTTTAATCACCACCCGCACGACCGCGTAGGACACAAAAGGGGCGATGATCCCCGGAAAAAGGATGGATTTGATGAGCATTGCCCGATGAAGCTGACCGGATGCCAGCGAAAAAACAAATTCAAGTGCCACGGATCCCAGAATTGGGATCAGCGTGATGACCAGAGCGGTTTTGACCGCTCCCAATTTTTGCATCCATTTCAATATCAATCAGGCTATCCGATTTTACGGTGAAATTACAAACGGTTGGTTCGATCCCGGGCCTCATAGACAGTTACCCGGGACCTGAAAATCTCCCTTAAAACGATATTCTATACCTCTGGATGAAAAATCTGCGTATTGGGTGACAACGGCTTGATAAAATTATCATAAATCTATTGTTAGTATCGGTCAGCTGGCGTAATTCTTTATAGTTAAAATTAGCGCCTTCACATTAATTTTACTGCAAGATTCAGGCAAGAAATTGATGCTGGTAGGAAATAGAAGGCAATGCCTGCGATGGGGTCGGATAAAAAGTGGTATAAGTGCCTAAAATTATGTGTTTATCCCCCTCAACGCCCGTCTGGCTGGCACGGCCTCTTGGTTTTGCCGCAACAGCCTCGGTTCAGATAAAATTAGATCGAGCGATCATCCCTCGACAAACCTGGCTTCCACCCAACCGGTGCTGTAATAATCTTCCGGCAAATAGGTCAGTTTGTCTCCATTAAGCTGTTTCATGAAGACCTGGTCAAATTGCATGAAAAAGGTCGGCTGGGTTCCATCTTTTGGAATGGCCACCAGATCCGGTGGCTGCAGAAAAGGTTTGGTTTTAAAAGAGCCCTTTTTCCAGGTATATGACCGTTGCTTGGGCAACCGCAAGTAGTCATTCTGCGTTCCGCCCGACTCAACTCCGGATAACAAGGTGAAATAATATCCTTTGTACGTTTTTAACGTGTATCCGAAACGTCTCTGCCCGGCCGGATCAGAATGGGCCACCTTTTTTTCGATAAGGGCCATCGGTTTTTTCTGTTTAAGGCCGTACAGGTAAAACAGTCCGGCAATATCATCGCCATATTTGGTCCGATCCTTGCGCTGGGCGCTGGCAATCTGTTTGAGGGTCCTGACAATGTCCCGGTGGTTTGCGATGTCCTGCTTGAATTTTATGTAGCGGTTTTCATCCACCGTGCGCTGGCGAACATTGAAGGCAATGGTTTTATTGATCTTTTCAGTGGCGACATCGATGACAAACCGGGCGGGCACCCCCCAGAAATACATTTTTTTACGGCTTCCATTGGTAACGGTATATCCATCCTTTCGCAACCGCAATCCCTGGGCATCAAACGCCATCAATTGGATAACATCCGCCTTGCCGGCATCCAGGGTGACTTCATTCTGGTTGAACATAACCTTGATCGGCTGTCCTGAAGGCAGTTTTTGGTAGCTGCTTTTACCGTCAGCCTGTTTTTTAAAGGTGAATCGCTCAATAACAGATGCCAGTTCCATTTTTACTTTACCAAAAGCGGCATGGGCGTTTTTGAGCTCACCATTTGAAAGTCCGTAACTGAAGCCGGTTGGGCTATTAAAGGCGTTACCGGATAAATAGACTGGCTCGCGCTCCCCGAAAAAATGGACCTCCCAGCGAATATCGCCGCTAAAGGGCCCCCGCGGCAGGTTGACCTGTAGGCTGTCGGTCCACATCATGCCGCCGGCTTCTTTCCATTCGACGTCCAGGCTATTGAGTTCTTTTTCATGGTAACTGGCAAAGCGTTGCATCGGTCGATGGTCATAGCGCAGCCTGGCCGGCGTGGCCTTTTTGACATTGATTTCGATGAAGCCGGGCGAAGCACTGCCCGGATTAATGGTGTGCTGGAACGTGTTTTCTTCCACCCGTCGGATATCAGCGCCATCTTTGGAGAGGACTTCGCTGACTTTGTATTTCAAATGGGCCAGAGATGCATTCGGGATCGCAAGCGTGTCAAAATCCAGCGTCATGCGGGGCTCGTCACCAAAACTCCGGTAATTACCTGGAAACAGATTTTGTGCGACTGCTGCCGGTATGGTTTACTTAATGGCTTCGATGTTGACCTGCGGCAGGATACGCGGCGTATCAACGTATTGGGTGGCAACCGGGCCCTCTGAGGGGGATAATTCCATGCCCTGGGCTAACATCTGGCCAATGGTCGCTTCCGACAGCGCACCAAAGATGGCTTGGTCCTGTGGTCGTTCCCAGTTAAGGCCAATCATCAGGCGGTTGTTTTTGTGGGCCAGCGTATGTTTGTAGCGCGGATCGTTAAATAGCTCGATTATTTTTAAGACTGTGCCGTCGGCATCCAGATCATCTGAATTTCTGGCCTTTAACTGCCGGTATATGTGCTCTCCATCGACCCCTTCGCGAAATTGCTGGGCATAACTGAGCATGCGACCGTTGGCCTCATCCAGGCGAAAACCGATTGCCAGGGAATCGACGTCTTTCAGAGATCCGGACAATTGGCTTACCATGCCGCCTCCCATAGCGATCATCATAGCGGCCTGGGGGTTTTGTTTAACCGCAGGATTGCTTTGAATTTTTTTCTGCCAGTCCGCTTCAAAATTTTCAGGGATTCGGATCGACAGAGCGGCCAGATCCCGGGGTTGGGCAATGGCAGCGATCATTTGCGCCACACGGGTTTTATGCAGCGTTCCGGGCCCCGCCGCAAATTTTTTGATTAAATCTGCCGGTGCAAAAATTGCCCGATTATCGATAAACTGAACCCGGTACAGATCGACCGGGAAGCTATTTTGTTTGTCAGCCGGAATGGCGTCTTTTTTGATGCGATATAATCCATCCGGGTGCGGCGCCATTACCTGCACATAATTATTTTGGGAGGTCAGCAGTGTCTTAAGATCGTTGCCATCTTCACCGCTGGCGAAAATGACCGGCAAAACGATGTGTTGCGGGTGCGCATAGAAATAAAACTCAACATCTGTCAGGCCAAGCGATTTGATAATCGTTGCGATCATCTTGTAGCGGATGTTTTTTTTATCTTCCGCCGTGTTTTGATCGATGGCTGCCAGCAACAACGGCACGTTGAGTCTGGCCGCCATAAACGGTTCGGCTGAGACCCCGCTTCCAGCAGCAACTTTGGTATCAACACCAGATGTTTGTTTTTGAGCGGTGGTTTTTTTAGCGAAGATGCTGCCCAATCCGGGGCCGCCGTCGCTCAACTTGGACCATTGGGTCACCGCTAAATACCCGCCCAGCGCCAATAGAAGGATTGCGGCCACCGCGACCAGCGCCCGCCCTTTTTGCCAGATGGGATTCACTCGCTGGCCGGCATCTGTAATTACCGGGGCATCCGGGTCCGCAACCGGGGCTTGCGGTTTCTTTTGTGCCTGCATGTGGAGTACCGGTTTTTTAGGGTCGGTTTTCGGTGCTGCTTCATCGGCTAGCGCCGCCACAAGAGACATAGGACGGCCGCAGGCTTTGCAATTGGTGGTTTTGACGCCCGGCGGAATTTTGGCGGTGTTGATGCAGTATTTTTTACCGCAATACATACAGGCAATATTTAAAATTCCCGGGTTTTGCTCGCCGGTGGTTTCCGCTTTTAAGGTCGGCTTAGCCACGGTGGCCGCCGCATTTAAGGAGATCCTATGACCGCAGGCTTTGCAGCGGGTGGCGTTGACATTAGGTGGTATCTTGCTTGAATTCACAGTGTAGACTTTTTTGCAATTCGAACAGCTAATCTGCATAATTAAGTTCCTAATTTTTGGGCTTGGATGCTTCGGGTATTCGGAAATTTTGTGTTGCTGAATTTAGCAGGGCGTAAAGGTAACCCGTTAGCCGGCAAATCCGATTGCCCGTTGGTTGGGTAAGATGGTTTTTGTTTGTTAGGGTTAGCGGTTAACCGGCTAACGGGCCAACGGGCAATAGATACGTGTTTAGGCAACTGATAAAATTATCTCATATAAATGGAATCTTCGCAAATTTTTCGACATCCACATCCGGACAAAATGAAACCAATTTAATATTAAATGCCTTTTTATTCCGTTGCGCTACTTAAAATGGATATATACAATGTCCGAAAATTGTAATGGATTCGATTTTTCATGCTTTGACGATTTGGATAGCCGAAAGTTGAAAATTTTGACGGATCACATTGTTATAAATAAAGAGACCTAATCATCTGTCTTTGTGCGGGTATCTTTCAGATATTGTTCCCACTCCATCGGCAGGAGTTGTTTCTTCGCGTTGTTGCAGCTTTTGCAGCAGGGTACCACATTGCCGCGGGTGCTTTTGCCGCCGCGCGCAATGGGTACGATATGGTCCATGGTCAGCTCTCTGGGCGGCGTTT
>JASFGH010000041.1:0-13688 GCA_050123865.1 Desulfobacterales bacterium
AGCGCAATTGTATCGGATTTAACCGGTTGGCGTTCAAGATGGACCGGCGTGTGCTCACCAAACATAAGTTTGACGAGCTCGCTTTTGTCGGTTTGAGCCGTGGGTCGGGTCCCCATGGATTTGCCGAGACGCAGAACGGTCACCCGGTCGCCGACTTCCAGGGCTTCTTCGATTTTGTGGGTGATGAACAAAATCCCATACCCCAGCCGGGCCATGTTTTCTAAGGTCTCGAAAAGGCGCTCGGCATCGGCTGAGATCAAAGAGGTGGGCTCATCTAAAATCAGAATACGGGGGTCATGGTAGAGGACCTTGATGATCTCTGCTCTTTGCTGCTCACCGGCCGAAAGATCTTCGACCTTGGCCAGCGGGTCCACGGACAATTGGTATGTCTCTGAAAGCGCGTGCACCCTTGCTTCCACTTCCGGCAGGGGAAAAGAAAAATCTGAGGCAGGCAACCCCAGAGCGATATTTTGTGCCACCGTAAAGGGTTTTACCAGCGCCAGTTCCTGGTGAACCATTCCGATGCCGTGCCGGATGCCGTCGGCAGGTGATTTCAACGTCACCGGTCGACCTTTGACCTCGATCTGGCCTTCGGAAAGGGAATAAAAGCCCGAAAGGCAATTGGCAATGACGGTTTTGCCGGCACCATTTTCTCCGAGCAGGGTGTGGATTTCACCGGCCCTGATATCGATATCGATGTGATCCAGAATCAGATGCTGCCACACGCCGGGAAATCCCTTGCACAGTTTCTTGCCGTTAAGGAGTTTTTCGTTGTGGACCTGTGACGGTGTGCCTTTTGCATTCACAATAAAGCTTCCTTTGTTCTTACTCGCGCTGATATGGAATACCCATAGCGGCCGGAAATTTGGCGCGCCCGATGACACCGGCGACCACCAGCAGCGTGACGGCATAGGGGGCCATGGCGATAAACTGCCAGGGAATGATTTTTTGAACCGCCGGCATGGTGGCCACCCAAACCGCCAGGTTGTCAAAAAAGCCGAATATGAAACCGCCGAGCAAGACCAGCAGCGGGTTGAGCCCGCTGAAGACGACGGTCGCCAGGGCGATGAAGCCGCGACCGGCCGAAATCTCCTTGGTAACCGATCCCAGCCAGTCGATGCTCAGATAGGCGCCGGCCAAACCGGCCAGCGAAGCGCCTGCGGCTGTCGCCAGCAGCCGCAGCAGATGGACCCTGATGCCGGCCACATCGGCGGCCTGCGGGTTTTCGCCCACGGCTCTTATTTTCAAGCCCAGTTTTGTGCGAAAAAGCAATATATACAGGAAAACCGGCAGCGCGATAGCCACAAATATCATTGGGCTTAAATCGCCGAAAGGGGTGACAATATTTACCAGCTGGTGCTCGGCAGCCACGGCATGGTGCCCGGGAACGCCCAGATGGATCAACCAGAACGCCACCAAGCCGGCGGCAAACAGATTGATGCCCACCCCGGCGATCAGCTGAACGCCTTTAAAATAGGTGCAAACCCCTCCGAAAATGAGGCCGATGACAAACCCGGTTGCCAGACCGATTAACAGGCCCAGCGCCGGCCCGCCGGCTTCCGCCCCAAGAGCACCGGTCATGGCACCGATCAGGATGATGCCTTCGAGACCGATATTAAAGAGGCCTGCCGATTCACCGACCACTTCACCCGAAGCGGTCAGGGTAATGGGGACCATGGCATGCAAAGATCCCAATAAAATACCCCCAGCATATTCAAGATTCATAGTTGTCTCCGATTTTTGAGGTCGCTTCCCGTTTTATGGGCGCTTTGGCCGAAAACTAGGAGATCGGCCTCATTTCCGTAACCAGGAAAACAATTTAACCAGCTCGGGGATGGCCAAAAACAAAACGACCATCCCCTCCACCACCCGAACCAGCTCCAGAGGAACATTTGCCAGCATCTGCATCATTCTGCCTCCGGCCAGCAACCCGCCAAAAAAGATGGCGGCAAAGATAATCCCGATCGGATGGTTCCTTCCGATCATGGCCACTGCCAGGCCTTCAAAGCCCAACCCTTTGATAGATGGCATCCCGCCGTAAATTGCGTAAACCGGCGGGCGCCCCGTGACATGCACCGCCCCCGCCAGGCCGGCAGTGAGCCCGCCGGTGATGAATACAAAGATAATGATCTTCCATTCATCAATACCGGCATAGGCGGCTGCCAGCGGGTTATAGCCGGTGGCGCGCACGTCAAATCCGATGACCGTGCGCCACAGCACAAAGTAGACGATAAGGGCGGCAATGATGGAAATGAAGATTGCGTAACTGAGGCTTGTTCCCGGCACCAGCAACGGCAGGCGGTTCGATTCGACAATGCTGACAGTTTTTTCGGCCCTTTGCGGATCAACCAGGATTTCGGTGATCAGATAAAAGCATAAAAATTGAGATATCCAGTTGAGCATGATGGTGGATATGACTTCATGTACGCCGCGGGTGGCCTTTAAAATGGCAGCCGGCAAACTCCAGAGGGCCCCTGCCAGAGCCGCTAAAAGCAGACTCAAGGCAAAGCCGATGGCCCCCGGCAGATGAAAATAGCTGACGGTCACCGCGGCCAAGCCCCCCAGATAGAGCTGGCCTTCAGCGCCGATGTTGAACATCCCGCCCCGGAACCCAATAGCAAAGGTCAGAGCCGTGAGGATGAGCGGTGTGGCGTTGGCTAAAGATTCTGAGAAGCTGTACAGATCGCCAAAGGCACCATTGAACAGGGCGTGGTAGGCCGCAATCGGATCATAACCGTACAGCTTGATAATCACAGCGCCGACCCCAAATCCGATGACGCCTGCCATAATGGTTTTGGCCAACTCATCGATGCCTGCTGGTAATCGCATGCTTGTCTCTCGATGCGGAATTGTGATCTTTTGACCCCCTCTGCAAAGGGATCAGAAAATGATATGACCGTTTTGCAAAATAACCCGCGCTGATCACTAAAAATAGAGGGGGAGGCAGTTTGCATGCGATCCCCCTCTTTGTGCAATTAGGCTACCGGGTCAGCGGAAATGTTGAGCGCACCGCTTTCATTTCATCCAGAGTATTGGCATTCGGTACGCTGATTTGCCCCGCGATAATCTGTTTTTCCAGATCCGACACGGCCTCCCAAATCCAGGCCGGAATCTGAGCGCGCATTTTTTCCCAGTTTTCAACGATCTTGGCTTTATCGGCAGCGCTTATTTTTCCGGCACCGATGCCAAATTCCATGAAGGTCAAAAGCTCGGGCTGTCTGCTCATCGCCACGCCCTGGTCGCTGAGGCCCATCACCGTTAGACCCGACTTAAAGGTGCCCTTTACCACAGCCTCAACGGTGTTATAACAGGCATTGTCCACCCGTTTGAGCATACTGGCCAGAACCCGATGCCCAGCGCCCATCCAATCCTGGTTGGCGTCCACGCCGATCATGAAAGGCGGCCCGGCTTCCTTGCCTTTGGACTTAATGGCTTCGGTGATGGCCTGCAGATCACCAATTCCCAGTGGCCCGGCGACATTGTAAATCAGGCCGGCCTGCTGGGCGAGCATGGCGCTGGTGGCTTCTTTTCCTTTGGCGATGTCGCTGAACGTGCCGGTATAGGTGTACAGCAATCCAATCTGCGGGTCTTTCCCGGATTTTTTGGCCACCCTTTTGTTTCCCCAGTCAATACCGAAACGATACCCTGCTTCGAAATGGAACAACACCGGGATCTCGATGCCAAGCACCGCTCCCACGTTGGGAAAGCCGTAGTGCGCTGCGACCATGGCCGCCAAAGCGCCGACCAGGGCCGATCCTTCATTTTCCTTGAAGACAATTGACATCACGTTGGGGGCCTCAACAACCGAGTCGATAATCATGAATTTTTGCTCGGGAAACTCCTTGGCGGCGGTGGCGATGGCATCGGTCAGCAGAAACCCGACTGCAATAATCAGATCAAAGGAGCGCGAACGGGCCGCGTTGCGAATATTGGGAAGGTAATCAGCAGCGGTGGCACTCTGAATGCCAACCATTTCCAGACCAAAATCGGCCGCTGCCTTTTCGGTACCCTTGAAACTCATATCATTGAAGGAAAGATCACCTCTTCCACCGACATCACTGACGAGGGCCACCTTGCCTTTGGACGCGGCCTGGGCCATTCCCGGTGCGATTACCAACCCGACCATCAGCACCGCTGCTATTAGGGTGGAAACAATCAAGTTTGGACGGTATTTCATTTTTAGTCCTCCTTTCACGATTTGAATGGATAATCGAGAGCTTGCGGACCAAACCTCCTTTCTTTGTTTAGCCAGTTAAGGGTATCTGAGCGCTTGTTTTGATGTTCGGTTGAAACCGTTTATATCAGCAGCGAGTCGGCTGGTAAGAATATCCGGGCAGGCCTTCGGCCAACGTCAAAATGCCTGCCTAAAAGCAAATCGACACGAATTGACTGACAACCTATCCAAATGAAATGAAGATAATATCGGGTAAGCCTGATCTATAACCTATGTCAAAAACTGAATTCTATGTCAAGATCGCAGAATAATCTCTTCAGTTGGAAGAATAACTATTACGGATTATTCAATTGCTATCAATAGCGAAAGTTGGTAGGTGTTGCACAAAGCGGATTTCTTTGATCTATATTCTACAGGCGCGAAAATGTGCCCAAGGCACCGGGTCCAAAAAGGATATGATCGATGGACGTCTATGAGCTCATCAAGAAGAAAAGGGATGGATTGCAGCTGTCCAAAATGGAAATCGGATACATCATCGGCGGATTGCTCAGCGGCGGCATCCCCGATTACCAGATGGCAGCATTTTTAATGGCTGTCTACTTCAACGGGATGAGCGCCCGCGAATGCTTTGATCTCACGATGGCCATGACCCAATCTGGCGAGCAGGTCGATTTGTCCGGCATCAAGGGGTTTAAAGTTGACAAACACTCCACGGGTGGTGTCGGGGATACCACTACACTGGTGCTGGCACCGCTGGTTGCGGCCAGCGGGGGGATCGTTGCCAAAATGACCGGCCGGGAGCTGGGCCACACCGGCGGCACGGTCGACAAGCTGGAATCAATCCCCGGGATGCGGGTGGCGCTCGACAGGGATGAATTTGTCGATGTTGTCAACAGGATTCATGTGAGCCTGATATCCCAGACCGCCCGCCTGGCGCCGGCCGACAAACAACTGTATGCGCTGCGAAACGTGACGGCCACAGTGGATTCAATTCCGCTCATAGCGGCTTCGATCATGAGCAAGAAACTGGCGGCCGGATCCGATGGCATCGTGCTGGATGTTAAAACCGGCCAGGGCGCATTTATGCAAAAATATGAGGACGCTCTGGAGCTGGCGAGGACCATGGTGAACATCGGTGAGGATGCGGGCAAATGTGTGGTGGCGCTGGTCACCGCCATGCAGCAGCCGCTGGGTTGCGCGATTGGCAATGCCAACGAAGTCGTAGAAGCCATCGAAACGCTTGCCGGCAACGGTCCGCCTGATCTGGTTGCCCTGGTGACCGAATTGGGCGCAGAAATGCTGCTGATGTCCGGTGTTGCTTCTACCCGAGAAGCAGCCAAATCCATTATCACCAAAAATCTGGCAAACCGCAAAGGTCTATACAAACTGGCGGAATTGATCGCCGCGCAGGGCGGCAACCGGGACGTCATCGACAATCCGGACCTGCTGCCGCAGCCCGCGCTGAAGCTTGAGATCGCTTCAGAAATTTCAGGGTGCGTAACTGCCATTGACGCTCTGGGTGTCGGTATGGCATCAAAGATTCTGGGAGCCGGGCGGACCTCCAAGGATGGGGCCATCGATCTTTCGATCGGCATTTACTTGAACAAAAAAATCGGAGACAAGGTCAAAAGTGGTGAGGCCCTGGCCGTATTTCACTCCGACGGCGACAATGAAAAGATTAAAGCCGCCAAGGATACATTTTTAAAGGCCTATGCAATCCGTTCGGACAAGGGTATACTGCCTAAAATTTTACTGGCCCGGATCACGAGGGCCGGCGTTGAAGAACTATAAAAAATGAGTGACCGCCAAAACCAATTTTACCGGTTTCTGGAAACATGACCGCAGCCGCTCGGAAGCGCCCTGCAATCCATCCCGAAAAACAACGGCAGACTTGACACCCGGCACTGCGCAGCTGCCCTGGAAACAGCAGCAATGTCGCCGGAGGATTTAATGATCGCACTTTTGCCGGCTGCCAGCCTCTATGCCCGGGTGCCGATTTCGAACTTTACAGTGGGCGCTGTTGCCAGGGCCCGCTTATCTGACAATCCGGATGATTTCAGCCTTTTTTTGGGAGCCAATATCGAATTTACAGGGCAGTCACTGTCCCAGACGATCCATGCAGAACAGACGGCGGTTGTAAATGCCTGGCAGCAGGGGTCACTGCAGATAGATGCCATTGCCGTATCGGCTGCGCCCTGCGGTCGCTGCCGGCAATTTCTCTACGAACTGGAAACGCGCCAATCGCTGACAGTGATGGTCCAAAACCCGGATGGAAACGGTTACACCACCGAACAACTGCTCAGTTTGATGCCGCAAGCATTCGGCGGGCAAGACCTATCGATAAAAGACGGTTGGATGTCTTTGCGGGGGAATTTAAAGAAGTTGAACTTGAAGACGCTTTCGGATGATCCCCATGTGCACAAGGCGCTGACGGCCGCCGAGCGAACCTATGCGCCATACACGCATAATTTGGCCGGCTGTGCGATTCAAACACGCGACCAACAGGTCTATATCGGAGCGTATGTGGAAAACGCTGCCTTTAACCCAAGCCTGTCGCCGCTGCACTCGGCGCTTATCTGCATGAATATGGACGGTAGAGCGACGGAAGCCACCATCACCCGGGCAATTCTGGTGGAAAAACCAACCAGCATCAGCCAGCGGGGTGTCAGTGAACTGCTCCTTGGTTCATTGGCTCCCAGCATCAGTTTAGAGTATTACGAGATCCGGTAAACAGTCCGCTAACCTGGAAAAAAACCTGTATTCAAGGAGGCATGTTATGGGCAAACCGAAGATGTCGGCTTCTGAAATAGCACAGCGAATTGATCATACGCTGCTCAAGCCTGAAGCAATCCAGTCGGCGTTGGACTGCCTGTGCAGTGAAGCCCTCCAATATGGGTTTAAGGCCGTATGCGTTAATTCGGCCCGGGTGGCTTATGTTTCCCAAAAAGTTGCCGGCAGCGCGGTGGCCGTGTGTGCAGTGGTGGGGTTTCCGCTGGGGGCAAGCCACCAGGCGGCCAAAGCCTTTGAAGCCGCAAAAGCAATCGAAGACGGCGTTTCCGAACTGGATATGGTGTTGAATATCGGCGCTCTGAAAGACGGTGACCTGAAAACCGTCGAAGCCGACATCCGGGCCGTGCGCCAGGCTGCGCCAGGCCCGACTGTTTTGAAAGTCATCATTGAAACCTGCCTGCTGACAGAAGCGGAAAAAACAACAGCCTGTGAAATTGCAAAACAGGTTGGCGCAGATTTTGTCAAAACCAGCACGGGCTTTTCAAGCGGTGGTGCCATTGTTGAGGATGTTGCTTTAATGCGGCGGATTGTCGGGCCCGAAATGGGTGTAAAAGCCAGCGGCGGAATCAAGGATTGGGAAACAGCGGTGGCGATGATTGAAGCGGGTGCCGACCGCCTCGGCACCAGTTCCGGGGTGGTGATTGTTGAAAGCGCCCCGGATTGAGATGCAGGGTTAGTTGCTTTCGAATTTAAATTAGCCACAGACCCACACAGACAAACACGGATAATTAAAAAAACATAATATTTAACCACAGATTACGCAGATTAACACAGATTAAAAAGATAAAAAAAGTTAAGGGTTCAGGGTCAAGGGTTTGGGGTAGGGCGCCTATGGCGTCAGTTCAAAGTGGGAAAGCTGGAAAGCTATTCGAAAACCAGATTGGATACCCAAACAGTTCGGGCGCCTTTTGTTTGATCAGCGACCGCAGGTGGTTCGGCGATAATCAGGTTGACTATTTTGCCGGGTTCAAGGCGACCGTCACGGCAGGTCTTTTCGTCAATCGAAAACTCACCGAAGACAAATTCAAACTTCTGCCAGTTGCGGACCTGCACCTGGTGTTTGAGCTCGTCAAAGGCCTCATTTTTCAAGTCTGCGGGCATTCTCAGGTTGTTGATGTCAATGGGGTTGACAGTCAGAAAGATCTTTATATCCCGGGCCGGGAAAAATGCGTTGGCAATGGTGAGGATGTTGCTGTGGGATCGACCCGGGGCGGTTTCAATGCTGTCCCAGGCCCGGGGCAGTTCGATGAATTCCAGACCGGCATCCCGGGCCAGCGTAAAGGCCTGCCCGAACTCGATGGCGCCCTCGGTAATGCCATGCCCAATCAATCGCCGGCCTTTGCTCAGGGGTTCGGAGGGAAGGGCATTGGTGTGCAGGAAAAAAACCGCCGT
Source organism: Desulfobacterales bacterium (assembly GCA_050123865.1). Taxonomy (GTDB): domain Bacteria; phylum Desulfobacterota; class Desulfobacteria; order Desulfobacterales; family JAHEIW01; genus JAHEIW01. The sequence goes on from JASFGH010000041.1 coordinate 8,357, forward strand.
CAAAAGCACCCAGAAAACAATTAGTCTTGATTTCATAAGCGGCATCCTTTGATAGAGGTTTGTCTGCCAGGGAGGCTCTGTTTAATTTGAAGACTTAATTTTACAGACGGTGTTGGGGGTGGTTAAGTTGACATAAATTGTAAAGGTTCCCGTCTTCGCTCTGGCGAACTTCCGTCTTCGTTAAAACTTCGCCGGACAAGACGCCGCGGCAAGCGGGCTCAAAGGTTAAAGGTGAGGGCCAGGAGAGTGCCGATCAAATTTATTCGTGGTTTAATTGGAGCTGACGGCCGAATTGATCCTGGTAGATAAATTCCTCAATAGCCTTTCTGCCCCTGGGGACGTGCCTTCCGGCAGGCAGGCCCAATGTCATGCAGATGACCACTTTTTTGGTGTCCGGAATGTTTAAGACACGTTTAACCTGCGCTTCATCGAAAGCGCCGATCCAGCAGGTGCCGTATCCCAGTGCAACCGCCTGGAGCGCAAACTGGGTCATGGCGATGGTGATGTCCACCATGTGCCATTTAAGGGCGGGGTCTGCTACACCTGCGATAAAGTAAGTACAATCCTTGACAAACACCTGGTTGTTGCACGCCGCGACCAACCGCTGCTTGACATCGGCATCCCCAACAAAGACAAATTCCCAGTTCTGGTAGTTGTTGCCCGAGGCAGCCAGCTGCAGCGCTTTAAAGAGTAGCGCCAGATGCTCAGCCGGAATCGCGCCATCGGCATAGCGTCGAATGCTCAGTCGTTTTTGAATCGCCTCTTGAACCTGCATGAGATGTAGCTCCTTTCGTTCCTGTTTATGAAATCTTTTATCCGACCGGCACGGGCTATACAAATGCCCTCATTTTGAAGCCTTCTCCGATCGGTGGCTTTTTCTTAAACCCTTTTTGCCGGTACGGATAACTGCAAAGATAAGGTGGTTTGGAAGGATCTTTGAAAATATCCAGCAGGCTTTTTTCAGTCCGGCAGACAATCAATTCCGGCAGACCGATGTGAAAATAGGAACCGTCTTTGAGGCGTTTGGCGGATTTTTCAGTTCTTTTCAAAAGTGGCTCCGGCAGATTCTGTGACAGCCCATAAACATGGACGCAGACGAGCTCCCCATCAAAATAATCGATCAGGCGATATGCGAAAAGAGCTGTTGGCAGGACAACGGTCAGAAACCGTAGCATTTCTCTTCTGGACAATCCGCAGTTCATTCCCGCCTCCTTGAATGAAGGCAATGATGGCTCACATCTTATTGTTAGATTTGGGTCAAACCTGCTGCAGCGCCGCTTTAACCCTTTCGGGTGTCATGGGCAGCTAAAGCACCGCGGCTCCTGAATTTATATTTAACTCGACCGCTATTTCAACAAAATTATGAATTCGTGAAAGTGGCGATGAAACGTTTCAAGTTCTTTGGAAAGTTAATCGTCTTGCTATTTAATAGATATACGGATTCATTGAAACTCTTAATTATTTTCGCGGTAAGGCGTTAAACGCGGCATCCAGCGTCGCACGGACGCCCGATATTGTTTGTATGTCTCTCCAAATAGATCCGACAGACGAGGTTCCTCAAAGGCCAGAACGTGTCCATTGATAATCCCGAACATTAACAAAAAATAAGCCAATAAGTCCTGAGACTGAAACAGTAACACTTTCCCGGCCAGTATAAGAAAGGCGCCAATATACATTGGATTTCTGACAAAGCGGTACAAATTGGTTACCACGAGCTTTTTCGGCGGCATCGTATATATAGGTGTGCCCTTGCCGCGAAATACAAAGCAAAGGGAACACCAGAAGTAGATAATCGTTCCCACAACAATGGGTACTACCCCGACATATCGTAATTTCCCGATGTCGAAAAGCTGCGAATGATTTGGTGATGAGAGAATCTTATAGGGTATCCCGATAAAAATTATGGGCAGCAAGACAAATAAAAATCCCATTGTCCCGAAAAACGCTTTTGTGGTTTCGAATCTTTGCGTCTTCATTTAGTCGAAAACCCTGCTATTTTTTATAACCCGGAGGGGCTACGAATCCCCCGATGATCTCGGACAAACCCCGCGCAAAGTCGATGGTTGTGCGGTCCTCGAACCTGTCGCCGATAATCTGAGCGCCCACCGGAAGGCCTGATTCGGTTCGTCCCACCGGCGCGACGGTGGCCGGCAGACCCGACACAATGGCCATGACCGTCCAGGTCAGATTGTTCCAATAGGACTTCGAGCGCCCGTTGACCGTCAAACTGCGAGAGGCCATTGGCTTGTGATGATTGTGTGGAAAGGCAGCCGTTGGTGAAACAGGCGCAAGCAGCACATCGTAGCGTTTAAAAAATTCTGCCCACAGTGCTTGCTGTTCTTTCTGCTGCTCGACGTATCCGTCCCACAGCGGTAATTTTCCGGCCATCATATCATCATGAATGTTCGTCCAGATTCGCAGATTTTCCCACAGCTTAATATCGGGACGCGCTTCCTCGTCTACGTCGAGCCCCGCAGCAAAGGCGGCGGCTGAGCCGTCCGATGAACCGCCGGGCGTTCTGGACACATCCCAGGGATTGTTCGTCGTTCCATAGCCACCACGGCATTGATGCGGTCATTGTTGGCCTGAATGTTAGCGATATGGCGGTTGAGAAGATCGAGGCAGGTGATCTCAACACGCCGAATTGTGCCGGTCAGCTCGGTGGCGGTTTTAAAAAGGAGGGGGTCGATCTTTTGGGGAGCTCTGGAAGCGGTATCGGGCTTACCGCAGCAAGCCAGAACACCCATCAGAATAATGATCGCACTTAGCTTAAGGACTTTCTTACAAAATGTCATGAACTTTCCCATTACCTTTTTCTTTTTTCAATACTGGCCAATTTTTTTTGGAGCTGCTCGATGTTCTTTTGCTTCTTTTCCTCCCTTAGCTTTATTTGAGACGCCGTATAATATTTGTGGTTTGTTATTAGGTTGAGGGTTCCTCTATACCACTTTGCTTCATCACTCACATCTATTCCTCTTGCACTCCTTCCTTTCCTTAATTTGCCATCGCGTTTAAAAAAGTCGTCCCTGCCCAAATGATCGAGATCGGCATCACAGAGAATCTTTTCAACAAGGCTTTGCGGTTTGCGCGCCAGATCGGTGGCCAGGATCATCTTTTGAATCTTTTTAATTTCGGCCGGCTTGTATCCGATCAATTTGAGGATTCTGCCGGCCATGCGTGCCGCAATCGGTTCATTTTTGTCGTATTCTCTGATGTAGCCGGTGTCATGGAAATAAGCCGCAGCAAGCAGCAATTCCCTGTCATGCTCGGAGATATTCTCAGCGAGGGCAATTCGGTTGGCAACTGCAACCACACCTCTGGTAGGATGGAGCGTATGCTCGGCATTGTGGTATTTAATGCCGGCCGGCAACTCATCTTTAAACAGCTCTCTTATATACTGATCCACGATTTTCAGGCGCGGTGTTTGAGGCTTATATTTTGCTTGCATCGTTTGGTTGGCCCATACATCTGCCATAAGGCACCTCCGTTTTTGAAGTGTTAAACAGAGGCACTCATGAAGTTGACTATCAAGAGAGCCTGAAATTCAGGTGAGAAAGAGGATTCGATTCTGAAACCGGTGAATCGCTTCGGGTCAGTTGGATCGGGAGAATCAGAAATAAATTAAACGTATCTATATCTAAATCGAAGGGATTTAGTCAATAATAATCGAGGGTTTTTGACTCTCAAAAATATTGGAAATATCAAAGAAAGGACAGCGCCCCTCATCGCATGCCGTGATGCAGTCGTATTACCACAGGCCGACACCATAGATTTCGTATTCTGTTTTGGCCCCCAGGTGTTTATTGATATTTTCATGTAGCTCGATGCGACGCGGTTCCCTGGTCCATTGCTGCCAGTGCTCCAAGGCCGTCCACCGGCTGATAACCAGGCATTCCTCGGTTCGCTCCAGGTGGAAAAAGGTTTCACCTGAAATATAACCCGGCTGCCTGACGGCCAGTGCTCTGAGTTCGATGATGTGGGGCAAGAGCACCTTCGCATTAACCCCCTCCTTTGCCACGTGTTTTATGAGTACGCCAATCGCCATATCTCCCTCCTTTCGTAGGCCATCCTCGTTGTTTGTTCGGGTATTGCGAAGTAACTTCTGTAGAGATGCGTAATGCGACAGAGAGCAGGACCGGGATTTGCGCATTCGAAAGAATGTGAGGGTGTTCTACTAACGGCCGATGTATACCACATGGTGGCATATGTCAATAACGAATTCGTGACAGGTAAATTAAGAAAATGCGGCTTGGTATCTGCAAAAAATGCAACCGGATTCAGCGTTCAAAGTTTTGGGATTCAGGCTGAGGACTGAGAGCTAAGCCGCCAGAAATGTTTGGCATTAAACAAGGCCAGGAGCGCCAGGTTCGAGCAGATGGTCAGATAATGAGGCCAATTGATACCAGAACCGGCGTGAGGATATTAATCGCCACGTTGATGCCCATCGAGGCGATTATTTCTTCGGGGCCAGCATGAGCATAATCATTGATTTTCCAGATGGGTCCGAACTGAGGTTAACAACCGCACTGTTTGCTCCTTTTTCACCCATCAAACCGGAATGCCCCTGTGACTGGGTTTCGGCCGAGATGGTCCAGCCGTTAGCCGGTAATTGCGTTTTATAAAATTCGAGTATCAAATCCAAATTGTCGTTAGACTGCATCATTATCATTACGGTTCCAGAAGCGTTCGTGGTCTGGATGATGGTGGCGCCGGGATAAGGTGCAGCGACCTGGTTCAACTCCGGGAGATACTGCATATCAGACAAAGCCACATCTATAAAGAGGGGAAGAAACACTAAAACGGCACAGATTAGGATTTTTTTTGACATAATGACCTCCTCTTCGGTTTGTTGGATTTTTCATGCGGCTCAACTCATGGTTTTTGCCACCAGCAACGCTGCACCGACACCGTGCCCGCTGACATCAATCAGATAGATGGCAAAGTGATCTTTATCCACCCAATGGTAGCCAAAAGCATCACCGCCCAACGATGTCGAGGGGACAAAGCGCCAGTCGGTGCGAATGGTTCCTTCGGTCAACGGCTGGGGCAGTATGGTTCTCACATAGTCAGCTGCTTCAGACAGCTCCCGGTTGAGGCGCATGGCCCTTTTTATGAGCTCAACGGTCTCCTGCGGTCTTCTGGCCCAGGTCAGTATACCGGCTAAGCTCGCGATTCCTTCAGCATCGTTAGGACTGAGAGCAATGGCCTTCTCCTGCGCAGCTATGGCCCTTGCGTGCTGCTTTTTGTGCAGATAGATTTCGCCCAAAATTGTGTAACCAGCCGGCAGCGATTCATCCAGGGCGATTGCCTTTTGTGCAAGCTCAAAAGCCCG
>JASFGH010000042.1:0-13680 GCA_050123865.1 Desulfobacterales bacterium
AGATCCCTGCGATAGAAAAGTGGGTAGTGCAATTCCTTCTCCATGTTTCACCTCCTTTTGGGTAATAAATAGACGTTTCTTCCTTCACCGCTGAGGAGTCGCTCAGATATACGTTGCATCCCACGGAGCAGGCCACGGTTTAGCCTCTATGTCCTGGCAGCCAGCAAAAATAACCGCCAAGCAAGGTTAAAATTTACCCAGAGATCCGAGAATTTTCTCCGGTCTGAACGGCCATTTTCTGATCCATATGCCGATAGCATCATGGATTGCGATGGCGATCACCGGAGCGGCACCGTTTGAACTGATTTCGCCTACGGACTTACCGCCGAAAGGCCCGAAAGGATCTTCGGTAAAAACCAGCTCGGCCCGGAAATCTTCGGGTAAATCATTGATCATCGGTACTTTATAATCCTTTAAGCTCGAATTTAAACATCTGCCGGTCTCATCTAAAATCATTTCTTCGTACAATGAATGACCAATTGCTTTGAGTACGCCGCCATGTATTTGTCCTATAGCCAATTCCGGGTTTATGGGTGTGCCGCAATCCTGCAGAGCATAATATTTCTGTATCTTAACTTCGCCTGTGTGCGTATTGACGGCCACCTGACAGAAATGGGCACCATATGGAAACGCTGAGTCTTCGGTCGTGAAACTGGCCGAGGCGACGAGTTGGCCGCCGCCGGTGCCTTTCTCCGAAGACGTTTCAATCTTTTGATACGTGATGGACCCCTTTTTACCTTTTACGATTCCAGGATACGCTATTTGCAAATCCTGTTTATCTTCTTTCAACATATCCGCCGCAACTTCAAGGATCTTTTCTCTCATGAGTTTGGCTGCTGCCAGGGCGGCATTACCGGAAAAAAAGGTGCCGCTGGAAGCATAAGCACCGGTGTCGAATGGCGTTGCATCCGTATCACCCGAAATAATGGCGATGTTGCTCATATCGGTGCACAGACATTCAGCCGCCACTTTTACCGCTAACGTATCCAGGCCAGTACCCAGATCAGCGCCGCCGATCAGCAGCGTAAATGTTCCGTCACCGAGCATTCTGAGCACGGCGCTGGCCGAATCAAGACCCGGCAACCCCGAACCCTGCTGCACAATCACCACGCCCTGGCCGATTTTTACATCCGGATCATCACTTTCTTCTTTTTGACCCCAGTTGATCAGCGCGGCGCCTTTTTTTAATGCCGGTTCCAAACCACAGCTGGCAACGCGTTCCGGTTTGCCTTCTCGGCCCTCCCCAAGACATTTAAGGATTTCAAGCATGACGCCTTCACGAACTCTATTTTTTTCAATCAACTCCAGCTGATCCATTTCCAGTTCTGCGGCCAACTCAGCCATTGCCGTTTGGAGGGCAAAAGAGCCTTGCGGTGCACCGTATCCCTGGTAAGCTCCTGTCGGCGGTATATTCGTATAATATGATTTCACTTCGAATGCGACATTGTCGCATAAGAATAGCGGCATGGATTTAGAGACCGCATTTACGGGAACAGTTAAACAATGATTACCATACGGCCCGGTATTGGCTTTTACGTCCATAAAAATGGCCGTTAATCGGCCATTTTTCCTGGCACCTAATTTCACGTTTATCTTCATCGGATGTCGGGTACTGGAAGCGATAAAATCTTCTTTACGTGTATAACGGTATAATATCGACCGACCCGTGGTCCATGTCAGATACGCTGCAACTTCTTCCAAAAACACGTCCTGTTTGGAGCCGAATCCGCCGCCAACACGTTCTTTAATGACCCTGATTTTGTTTTCACTGATTTCAAGCGCACGCGCAACAATTCTTCTGACACACCAGGGGGTCTGGGTCGAAGCATGGATAATCAGCCGGTCTCCATCCATACGGGTATAAACGATATGCGGCTCAAGCGGCGTACAATGAACCTGAGTGGTTTCATATTCCCGTTCCAGAATGACGTCTGCTTCTGCAAATCCTTTCTGAATGTCACCAATGCCGCCCTCCGCGCTTGCAGCCAAATTTTTACGGGGATCCGCACCGATGGGGAACCGATAAATTATTTTTCCGTCACGCGGATCTACATTTGAGTTGTCAAGGTCTTTCGGAGCGCCGTGAATATATTCGATTTCGGCATTGCGAACAATCGACGCGCCGGGCGCCATGGCTTCATCGATGGTTAATACCGGTTTTAATACATCATATTCAACTTTGATTTTCTGAGCCGCTTGTTCGGCGATCTCAGGCGATTCGGCCACGACAGCTGCAACACGATCCCCTACATGTACTACCTTACGACCCATTAATTTCCGGTCATAGGGTGAAGGCTCAGGAAATCCCTGGCCGGCCTGGGTATAGTAAATTTCCGGGCAGTTTTTGTAGGTTAAAATGCTGATCACACCCGGTAATTTCTCGGCGCGGGAAGCATCGATATGGCTGATATACGCATGTGCATGCGGACTTCTTAACATTTTTAGATAGCACGAACCGGGTTCGACCATATCCTCAACAAACGCTTTCTCGCCGCGCGCCAGTTTGGGCGCGTCGACTTTAAGCTGTGCTTTCCCGACGATGCGCAAATCCTCTCTAAATTCAGGCGCCAAGGGTTGCTGAAATCCCGGATCTTTCAGGCGTTTTTTCGCAAGCTCTACGGCTGCAAATATCTGTTCATATCCGGTACACCGGCAAAGGTTCCCGGACAGGGCATCTTGCACCTGGCTGCGGGTCGGATTTTCTTCACGTTTCAGCAAATCCGTTATCGCCAGTTCCATCGAAGGCGTGCAATAACCACACTGAACAATTCCCGCATCCACCAAGGCCGACTGAACGGGTGAAAGATTCCGGTTGGTTGCCATTGACTCGACGGTAATGATATTTTTGCCGTCGATTTGGGGTGCCACCAATAAACAGGAATTAACCACTTTACCGTTCAGGATGATGGCACAGGCACCGCAGACACCCTGAGCATCGCAACCGTTTCGCATGGACATGATACCTTCACGCGTTAACAGGTGTCTTACATTTTCACCCGGCTCCGTGGTGATGGTTTTTGGTAGCCCGTCTAATGTTATATTTATTTTCATATTTTATTTCGCTCCCCTCTGTCATGCGCGTTATGAATGCAATCACTGATCAAGACACTCGCTATGTATTTTTTAAATTCAACACCGCCGCGGATATCCTCAACCGGGACGACGATATGTTTTACGGTATCTTCTATATCCGTGGCAGCAAGCAGTTTGTTGCTTTCCAATTTGTTTTCCAGCTCGGTCAAGCGCACCGCATGCTTGCTCGCGCCGCCGACGGCGACCCGGACATCGGATAATTTGTCATCCTGAATATTAAACGTGACTGCTGCCGTAATAATTGAGACATCATTGGCGGTATGTGAAAATTTCCGTAAGCCATATTTTTTCGCTAAACTTTTAGATGAAATCACAATACTTTCAATCAGTCGGGTCATTTCCTGACTAACATATTCATAAACGGGCACCGGCGCAGTTGAGTCGCCGATCTTCAATTCGGCATCCAGTGCAAAAAGGATCGGTATTAAATTGGCAGTGGAATGATTAGAAGCAATATTACCACCGATAGTGGCGATATTTCTGATATTGCGGTTAACAAAATGCGTTGCAGCGGTCGTCAGCTGGTCTGGAATTTTGGGCGAGTCAATTAATTCCTGGATCGTAACACCGGCGCCGATTGAAAGTTTTTTCTGGGTTTTAGAAATCTTATTCAACTTTAATTGTTCGATTCCGATAATCTTTTCGATCTCATATGCTGAATCCTTGCAATTTACATCCGTGCCGCCGGCCATAAATACTGCTTTATCTTTATATTTTTTTTTCATTTTTACGGCTTCGGCAATTGTTTGCGGTTTGAAAAATTCCAGAATCATTCGTCATTCCCCTTTCCTGTGCCGATGAACGTTTATTCCCCATCTTTAAATCGTGGCAAAACTGCATTCAGAACGAGGGCCGTAAGCCCGCCGGTGGTTATCGCTGACCCGAAAATCTGCTGGATGGCCTTGGGCGCCTTGCTGAGAAACTCCGGGACATAGGCCACGCCGAATCCCAGGCCGAATGCAACCGCCATAATAAGCATATCGCGTCGGTCTATCGCACTGGTGGCGATGATCCTTACCCCGGCCGCGGCGACCGTCCCAAACATGACAATGGTCGCTCCCCCAAGCACGGGGTTCGGTAAGGAACGGAAGAAGGCGCCGATGACCGGCAAAAGGCCCAGTAAAACCAGGAAACCGGCAAGATACATACCGACATAACGGCTGGCAATGCCTGTAAGCTGGATCACACCGTTGTTCTGACTGAACGTTGTATTGGGGAAAGTGTTGAATATGGCGGCGATAGCGGAATTGACACCGTCACCCAGGACACCGCCCTTGATCCGCTGTATGTACAGATCCCCTGTGATCGGTTGGCCGGAAACCATCGATGTAGCTGTCAGATCTCCTGTCGATTCGATCGTTGTAATGAGATAGATAAAGGCAACCGGGATGAAGGCCGTCAGATTAAAGTTGAAACCATATTTGAACGGAATTGGGATACTGATAAATGGCAGCCCCTTCAATGCACCAAAATTGACCATACCCATGAACGCGGCAACAATATAGCCCACGATCAATCCGATGACGATGGAGCCCATTCTCAGGAACTTATTTTTGGCAATGGCCAAGATAATAACGATAATCAGGACAAGAAATGCAAGCGAAAGATTCTGGGCGTTTCCGAACAAATCCGGTTTGTTATCGAGAAGCCACTTGCCGCCGGCCATATCCATGAATCCCACCTTGACCAAACTAATACCGATGAGGATGACTACCGTGCCGGTAACGACCGGTGTAATCACTTTCCTCAAGTGGTGCAGAAAACGGCTGAGGATCATCTCGATAAACGCACCAAAAAAACAGATGCCAAAGATCGTTGATAAAATCTCATCGGGTCCGCCACCCTGATTCTTTACCATGAAACCGGCCATTAATATGGCACCCAAGAAAGCAAAACTGGTTCCCTGGATGCTCAAAATACCCGAGCCCACCGGTCCGATCCGTTTGACCTGGATAAAAGTGGCCACGCCTGAAACAATCAGGGCCATACTTATTAAATAAGGAACCTCGCTGCCCAAGCCTAAGACACCCCCGATAATCAGGGTTGGTGTAATAATGCCAACGATTATTGCCAAAAGGTGCTGCAGTGCTGCGAACATGCCCTCCTTTACAGGTGGATTGTCATTTAATTGGTAGATGAGATCCAAGCCAACCTTTTCCTCTTCACTTTCAACATCGATTGTTTTTTCTTTCATGAGAAACCTCTTTTAAGAATCTAGCTGCTTTCGCAAATCGTGCCCTTATCGGGGCCCTTGTCCTCTGCATCTTCGAGGCATTGCTCTACCGCCCTGATGATATCCTCGTAACCGGTGCAGCGGCAGAGGTTGCCGGCATGTCCCCTCCGGATCTCTTCACGCGAAACCTTGCTGCCCTTGTGCTTCTCCACGAAAGCAGTGGAGGACATGATCAGTCCGGGCGTGCAGAAGCCGCACTGCACGGCACCCTTATCCAGATAGGCTTGCTGCACCGCAGACAGCTTGCCCTCCTTGGTTTCGCCTTCGGCGGTTCGGATGCTGCGGCCGTCGACCCAAACTGCCAGGTACAGGCATGAATCCAGCGGGACGTCGTCCACCAGAACAGTGCAGGCACCGCATTCGCCGACCCCGCAGCCTTCTTTAACACTGGTGTAGCCATTCTCCCGTAAAACCTCAATCAGGGACTGACGCACGTCTACAACCAGGGTCACTGCTTTGCCGTTTATCTCACAGGATATATTCCGAATCATGATAGAGGTACTCCACATTGGTTAAGGGCTTTTTGTAATACCCGTTCTGCCAGTGTCTTGATGATATGCTCGCGAAAATCCTTGGGGGCTCGCCAGGAGTCCCGGGGTCTCAAATCATCCAGGACCGATTCCCGGATAAGTTGTAACAGGGATTGATCTGCGGCCATTCCCTTTGCTTTTTCCTCGGTCTTCCAGCACCGCAAAGGGGTGGGTCCGGCCACCGCGAACGCCAGCCGCAATGCGGAAACCCTACCACCTTTCAGCGTGCAGGCCGCCGCGCAGCCGATCGTGGCGATATCCATGGCGTCGCGCATGGCATACTTGTAATATCTGGCCGACCAGCGGCGGTAGTCGTCCGGCGCAATTTGCAAAGCTGTCATGATTTCCGCTTGCCGGCGGTCTACCTGGCCAGGTCCTTGATAAAACTCATGCAACGGTATTTGACGTTCGCCCTGGGGTCCCTGCAGCACGACCACGGCGTTTAATACCAGCAGCGGTGCTGCGCTGTCGGCGCTGGGGACCCCATTACAAATATTCCCACCGACAGTCGCCATGTTGCGCACCTGGGGTCCGCCTACCCAGGAGGCCCCTTCCGATAGAACCGGAATGTTATCGGTGACAATTCGGGATTCCATCAGGTCCGTAAAAGTCGCGCCCGAGCCCACTCTGATGGTTCCATCGGGCGTCATAACAATTTCTTTCAGCTCCGCCACGTCGTGAATATCCACCAGATGCCGGTAATCTGGGTGCCGCTGATGTAAACGGACCAGCACGTCAGTGCCGCCGGCAATGGGGATGGCTTTGGGATTCTGTGAAAGAAGCGCTGTCGCTTCTTCGACCGTGTTTGCTTTGTGATAACTGTCGAGATCAAACATTGACATACACCTAACCCGGATAAACCGGAAATAACAAATTACAAGCACCAAGTTACAAATAAATTCAAAATTACAATCTCCAAATCTCAAATTACATCTAACGCCAATTGTTTGGAATTTTGAATTTCGGTCATTGTGATTTGTTTGTTATTTGAAATTTTTTAATTGCTGAAACCTTGTGTTCCTTGCAACATGTTGTAAGAAAAAGCCCGATAAGGGCCTAAATTAACCCGGCTGCCATAAAATGCTTGAACAGTATCTTAGGGTTGATCGGCAACTCGTTGACGGCCACCCCGGTGGCATCAAGGATGGCATTCCGGATAGCCGGTGCGGGCGATAGCACCGGTGGTTCGCCCAGGGATTTACTACCATAGGGATGTGTGGGCTCGTGGGTTTCTACAAAGTCGGCCGTAAGGTCGGGAATGTCCATTATTGTCGGAACCTTGTAGTCCAGCATGTTATTATTGTAAATTCGGCCGGAGTCCGGATCAATCATGAGCGCTTCAAACAGAGCGGCCCCGATGCCCATGGCCATGCCGCCGTGTACCTGGCCTTCAGCGGTTAAGGGGTTGATGACCACCCCGCAGTCATGTACGTTATATATTTCGTTGATCTTGACCTTGCACATGGGGATATCCACCTCCAGATCCACGAACGTACACCCGAAGGATGGCGCGTTGGTACGGGTCTTGTAGCTGACCTCAGCCGTGATCTGACCGCCACGATTTTTATCGTAATAGGCGTCCATGGCAACGTCCTGCACGCTGATCACGGCTGTTTCTGGGGTTTGGGCGACGACGATTTTACCACCTCTAAGATCGAGATCTGAGGGAATCATCCCGGTGATGATACCAGCGTGGTCCAGGATCTTCTCTTTAAGTTGCTGGGCGGCACGCATCACTGCCTGGCCGCCTACGTATGTCTGGCGCGAAGCATAGGCACCGGTGTCGAAGGGCGTGCCGTCAGTGTCCTGAGTAGAGACCACGTGCACTTTGGCGAAGGGCACGCCAAGGGTTTCGGCTGCCATTTGAGCAAAAACCGTATCCGCACCCTGACCGATCTCAGTCGCCCCCATTTGCAGATGTACCGATCCATCCTGATTCAAAATGATTCGAGCGCTGGCTGCCTCCACACAGACCGGATAGGTACCCGAGCCATAGCTGAAGCAAGCGACCCCAAGGCCGTGACGCATCGATCCGGTCTGGGTCTGGGAGCGGTCGGTGCGCTTTTGGTTCCAACGAATCAATTCGCGGCCCTTTTTAAGACATTCTACCAGCCCGGCTGTTACGATTGGCCGTTTGCCGATCTGGTTCATGTCTCCAGGCCTGACCGCATTTTTTAGCCGAAACTCCACTGAATCCATGCCCAGGGAACGGGCGGCGTCTTCCATGATACAATCAATGGCGAAGGTCATTTGAGGTGAACCATAGCCGCGCATCGCTCCCGCTGCCGGGAAGTTCCCGTAAATGGTTCGAGCCCGACAACGGTAAACGGCCCGCGGATACATTAAATGCGCTTTAGCAGCACCTGCAGCTGCGATAGAATGACCATGCGAGGCGTAGGCACCGGTGTTGGAGAGCGCATTGAAATTGATCAGCTTGACGGCGCCGTCTTTTTGCACACCCATCTGTACCTGGACCTGGAAAGGATGGCGGACCCGGGTACCGATCATGCCCTCTTCGCGATCCAGTCGTAACTTGACCGGCACGCCACCCAGCTTCAATGTCAAAAACGCCACCATGGGCTCCAGTATCACATCCTGCTTGTTGCCGAAGCCACCCCCGATGCAGGGTTTAATGACGCGAATCCCACTCCAGGGCAACCCCAGGGCTTCACCGACCACACGGCGCACAATATGCGGAATTTGGCTGGATGTTACGATGACGATTCGCTCTAAATCGTCTATGTAGGCATAGGCCGAATGATTCTCCAAATGGCAGTGTTGCATGACCTGAGTTTCATAGAAACCATCGATCAGAAGGTCGGCATCTTCCCTGGCTTGCTCCCAATCTCCACCGGCCACATAAGCGTGCTCTTTAAGAATGTTTTTCGTTCTTTTATGGATTTCGGGTGCATCATCGGCGAGCACATCTTCCGCGCGTACGAGCGGTTTGTAGGTTTCATATTCGACTTCTATTAACGCTAACGCCTTGTGGGCCACCAAATCATTCTCGGCAACCACAACCGCTATCTCATCCCCCTCGTAGCGAATATGCTCTGTCAGTAACAATCGGTCCGCTACGTCGACATGACCAGGGTCCATTGAATAAGGATGCCCGGCTGTGGCAAAAACGTTCTTGGGCACATCAGCGTAGGTGAAGATTCCATCAACACCGGGCAGCGCTCGGGCCCTGCTGGTGTCGATCATCACAACCCGGCCGTGGGCGATGGTGCTTCGCAGGTACTTTGCCACACGCATACCCGGCAGGGAAAAATCATCGGTGTAGCGCGCCGTGCCGGTGACCTTGGCCACGCCATCCTTTCTTGGTAGTGCTTTGCCTACTGCCATAATGACCTTCCTTAATATAAAAGTATTCAATATTCAATTTTCAATCCTTTGCCGCCATCGGCGGCAAAAACCGGACCGCCTCACATAAGATAGCCATTTCCGCACCTTGCCGCAGGTTGACAGGAGCGGTATGGGTCCCTTTGAAGACCACTTTTTGGGCGCGGTAGTCCTTGTCCAGCGTCGCCCGGACGGCCGCGTTCTCATAAATAAAGCCTTCGATGGTGATCTCCAAGCTGGCGTTGTGATCGTTGTGCTTGTAGTCTAAACGGTTGTCGGCCGCAAAATAATACCCGCGCTGCGAGGCAGCAAAGCTCTCCGCAGTCACATGAAACCGGGCTTTGTCGAGATAGGGTGATCCACTGGTGGGACAAAAAGTGGTGCAGTTACCGCATTCGTTGCAGTAATCACCGATATTCAGAACCTGGTAGCGCTGTTCGACACGCACGGTTTCGAGTTCTGTGATCTCAACCCCATCGCCCGCGGGTCGTGCCTCTTGGATTTTAAATGTCGTCGGTTCTAAATTAAACCCCATATTGGCTCGATTAGGGCAGACCGCGACGCAGACGTTGCAAAGCTCATCACACTGCAAACAGCGGGCGGCTTCATTTTGAGCTGTGGTCTCGTCCAAGGTCTGAATGACCATATCAAAGCCGGAACGTTCGTTAAAGCTGATTTCCGGGAGATGCGTGCCAAACTCGCGACGGGCTCGTCGTCGCTGCAGTTCCACCACATCCGATGCCTTTTTGTTAACACTGGCCTGAATTTGGAAATCCTTCAAGGCTCGCCGCTTGATCGACTTGGCCACTTGTTTGCCGTCACCGATTGCTTTGATGAGGGTTGAAGGGCCGCGGACGGCATCACCCCCGGCGAAAACATTTTTAAGCTGGGTTTCATGGGTCGCCGGATTGATTTCCAGCTTCTCCTGGGGAAAGAAATCAAGATTAACGCGCTGGCCGATGGCTGAAATAACACTGTCAACATTTAATTCAAATTCAGATCCGTCGATTTTGATGGGCCGTGGCCGGCCGCTGGCATCCTTTTCGCCAAGTTCCATTCGAAAGCACAAATTGGATCGAACGCGCCCATCTTCGACCAGCATGCACTCAGGAGCCGTCAGCTCTATCAGCTGAATGCCTTCATCCAGCATGGCCTGGACCTCCTCGGCTGCGGCGGGCATTTCCCCGCGTGTGCGCCGATACACAACACTGACCTCACCGCCCGCGCCCACCAGCCGTTTGGCCGTCCGCGCCGCATCCATGGCCGAATTGCCGCCACCAATGACAGCCACTTTTTTTCCCAAATCCGGCCGTTCACCCTGGCGCACCGCACTCAAAAAACGCAGCTGATCCATAACGCCTTCGGCATCTTCGCCGGGAACACCCAATTCGGTGCCCTCCTGGGCGCCGACGGCAATATAAACATATTCGAAATCCCGGCGAAATTGTTCAAATTTTTTACGGTCGATTTTAGCCTGATAATGCATATTGATACCGAGGGCTAAAATGGCATCGATATCTTTTTGGATGCTGGCTTCATCAAGCCGGAAAGCGGGAATGGCATCCGACGCCCAGCCCCCCGCGAATGCTTTGCTTTCGAAGACATGGATTTCAAAGCCGTCTATCGCCAGGAAATAGGCACAGGCCAGTCCCGATGGTCCGGCTCCGACAATGGCGACCTTAACACCATTGGCCGGGCCGGGCTGCAACCCGGTGGTGCCATCGTGTTTTTGGGCAATGAAGCGTTTGATCTCCCGGATCAGCAAGGGGTTGTCGTAATTCATGCGGGTGCACTTTTCCTGGCACAAATGGTCGCACACCATGCCCTGAATGTTGGGAAAGGGATTGGTCTCCATAATGATTTGATGAGCTCTGGCGTAGTCACCCCTGGCCGTGTAATACATATAGGCAGGAATATCCTGGCTGACGGGACAGGTGGTCATGCAGGGCGCCTCAATACAGTCAAAAATATTCAGTTGCCGCGGGGTCTTGATGTTGTCATAGGGAAAACGGCTCTTTTGATAAGCCGCGCCAGTGAGCACCGACTGGGCGTAGGCCTGCAGATTCTTCAGCGCAGCATCAGCGACATCCTGAATCTCCCCGCTGCGGGACCGGATGAATTCTTCCAGCGTATTGGCTTCGGCATCATTGCAGGCCTGGCCCAGTTCCTGCAAATACTGCGAGAGCCGGCCATAACCGCCGGGCTTTAAAATGTCGGTGCAAACCGTCACAGGTCTCAGATTGCAGGCGATAACGTCGGCGAAGTTAAAGCAATCGGTGCCGGCTGAAAAGGAGATGTCCAGCGCACCTTCGAATTCGGCTTGCAACCGCGCGGCCAGATTGATGCTGATGGGGTGTAAAGCGCGACCGCTCATGTAGACCATCTGCTCATTTTTGGGTAGATTCTGTTTCTGGTTGGCGGTCTCAAGGGTATTGGTCAGCTTAATATTAAAGGCCACCCCGTTCTTTTCAGCGTCGGCCAGAAGCGCACGGATCAGAGCCACGCCGTCGGTATATTTAAGATCGTGCTCAAAGGCCAGATCCGGAACGACAGTCCCAAAGCCCAATTTGTCATTGAGGATTTCGCGCAAACACTCAGGCCCCAAAAGCGTGGGATTAAGCTTGATGGTGGTATTGAACTTGCGCTCTGTCACAAAATAGCGACCGATTTTCTCCACCTCATCCGGTGGGCAACCGTGCATGGTGGAGATGGTGATGTTGTCGGAGATACGGCTCGGGATGTCCAACTTCTTGACCCTGGGGTAAAATTTTGTCAGATGCTCAATTTTCGTGTCTCTTTCCTCTGCACAATCCTGCATGCGGTCCAGGAAGCGCTGTACGGTGGGGCTTAGGATACCTTCCAAATTGTACCCGACGCTCATATTGAAGATGAACCCCGGCTCCTTGGATGACCCCCAGCCGAATTTATCCCTGAGAATGTGCAAAATGATCCAGGCATTAAGGTATTCGTCAAATGATTGGTCCAGCTTCAGCTCCTGGGACCATTCGCAGTTATAGCCTTCATCGGTCATGTCGATGCAGGGTTTGGTGACTTCCAGCTCGTCCAGCACCTGTACAGTTTTGAGCTCCAGATAGCGGGCCCCTGTCAGCCAGGCGGCGATCAGGTTCTGTGAGAGTTGGGTGTGCGGGCCGGCCGCCACACCCAAAGGGGCCTCCAAAAGTTGGCCGTAACGGCGCATCCGGAACGAGTCCGTCTCCTTAGGGCTGAAAAAGAGTTCTTTTCGAATCCCGAAAATCTGTCCCTGCTTTTCCTCTTTCAGAATCCACTGAAGCAGGGTCTCGATGTCACAGCCCCAAAATTTGTCACTGCTCATGGTATCATCTCCTTTTAGTCAGCAACGATTAAATTTTATCCCAAAGCTTCGTGCCCATTTCTCTGGCGTAAGTCAGCACTTCGTTTTCATCCACTTGCATGATCTTGCCGTCTTCCACGATTACCTTTCCATCGCAGATAACCGTTTCCACATGGCGGGCATCAAGACCGTAGACGAAATGACCGAGAAAATTTTCCGAGGTCACCTCGGTGGGCGTATCATAGTCAAGAATCACTAAATTGTTGTCGCCCTCCCCACGAAAACCGAATATCTGCGCATAGCGGTGTACATTACGGAAACGCCGATAAATTTCATCGAAACCGATGCCCTCGGTAGTCTGTCCGACCAGGAAAGCGGCTTTGGCGCTACGCAACATGTCACAATGCATTCCGTCAGTGCCCAGCATTACGTTCTTTGTGACGGAGGCATAACCGGTCAGGCCCACATTATTGTTCTGGTTGCTCTCCACGTTCTGGGCGACCCAGATACCGGACCGCCTCAGCAGCTCCTTTTCGTGGTCCGACAGATGAATGCAGTGGCATAGAATGGATTTACTGAGTTCCAAGGCGCGGGCGTCCGCAAGGCGTTCAACCACCCGCTTGCCGTACTTGGCCAAGGCATCCTCCTGATCGGCACGGTCCTCGGCTACGTGGATGTGAAGCCCGGTGTCATGTTTTTTTGCCAGTGCAATGGCTTCCTGCAGGAGTTCGTCCCCTACGGTGAAGGAGGCGTGCAGCCCCACATGGCCCTGGTAACCTTCCACGAGGAAAGCCTCGGTTTCGGCCAATCCCTCGTCCCGGGGACCCTGACCGTCGCGATCGGAGATTTCGTAGCACAACATATGGGCGATCCCCACCTTGTCGAAGGCTTTGGCGATGGTAGACAAGGAATTTTTAATCGCAAAGGGCGAGGCGTGATGGTCGATGATAAAGGTGACGCCATTCTTGGCGCAGTAGATAGCCGAAGCCAGGGCACTGGCCTCGATCATTTCCAAATCGAGGCGTTTGTCGATATGCCACCAGATGTACTCAAGTACTTCTGCGAAATTATTCGGTATCTTCCGCGGCGCAGGCATGCCTCTCGCCAACGTGGAATAGATATGGTGATGGCCGCAGCCGAAGGATCTGGTTACCAGCTTGCCGGCGCAA